>ONFW01000005.1 GCA_900317215.1 uncultured Eubacteriales bacterium
CTTGCACATAAAGGTATATCATCACCCTTTATGCCGTAGGGATAGCCTGAGCCGTCCCAACATTCGTGATGATACAGCGCTACTGCCTTTGCAACATTGAGAAAATCCTCGTTTTCGATATCACCCATTGCCTGCTCTATTATCTTCTTGCCGTTTTTTGTGTGATCCTTGATCTTTTTGAACTCCTCTTCTGTCAGCTTGCCGGGCTTTAGCAGGATAGCATCCGGAACGGTGATCTTTCCGATATCGTGCAGAGGAGCTGAGAGGATCGTGTTTTTGGCATACTGCTCGTTGAGTATGTCGCTGTATTTGCCCTGCTTCATCAGCTCTAAGACGAGAGCCTGAACATACTCGCTGGTGCGAAGAACGTGCTTTCCGGTGTTGCCGTCCCTTGCCTCAATGATGTTTGCAAAGCTGATTATTATCTGGTTCTGCATGCGCTCTATATGAGCTATCTTCTGATCTACACTGACGTCAAGCTCGCTGCGCTTATTGTCTATTGAAGTCACTACCCTGCCGGAATAGATCGCCGTGGCGAGCAGGCTCGTCACGCAGTTGACTATCAGCAGAGTCTTGTTTATATAATCCGGTAGTCTGTATGGTGCGTCGTAGTCATTAAAATACACAAGCAGGAATATGAATGTAAGGGCTGAAAGAACAGTGATGCATGCCCTTACGATTTTTATCATTCTGCCCTTTTTGCTTATGAACACCGAAAGGAACATCAGCGGTATCATCAGGTACTGAAAGCCCGGCTCCAGACCGAAAAGGGCAACGGAGCAGATCTGATGAAGGAAAAGCTCGCCTATTGTAAGCAGAGTACAGGGCAGCCAGGAGCCCTTGAAATGCTTGAGCAGGATAACGAAGGTGGCATAGAAAAGCACGCCGACAAAGTCGAATATCTGAAGAATGAATATATTAAAAAAGGAGAAAACAATAAGGTAGCCAGTGTGCAGCAAAAGACAGATAAGAAAAAAACTATTGAGCGGTGCAGAGAACGACGCAAAGGCGGCGTAATCCTTATCGTTATTATATGAGGGGGTGCCGACAAAAAAATCGGTAAGCCTGTTCTTTGTTGTATTCATGAAATCCACTCTCTCATTATGTAGTAGTCGGAGATTCGGGAAAAGATATATTTAGGTCATTATAACATATTTAGTTTTATATGGCAATATTTTTCGTGGAATATCATGAAATTATTTCGGGGGAGAATTATGTATATCAGTATGAAACTGAACAAGCTGAGATTATCGGTGATCTCGGCTGTCATAGCTGCCGCTGCTGCGCTGTGTATCATAGTGCCGGCTTTCTCTGAGAGCGAGGCTTCCCCTGCTCCGGTGCTGCACACTATCATGTATCATGGCTTCACAAAAAACAATGCAAAGCAGAACAGCTATATGATAGACCCTTCATTTCTGGAGGAGGACCTGAGCTATCTGCGGGAAAACGGATATACTTCTGTTGGTATCAACGAGCTTGCGGCATATTTCGACAGCGGTGTGCCCCTTCCGGAAAAGCCCGTGATGCTGACCTTTGACGACGGCTATTACAGCAATTATCTCTATGCCCTTCCTTTGCTTAAAAAATACGGCTTCAAGGCAGTCCTGTCCCCTATAGGACGGGCGTGCGAGGATGCTGACAGCGAGAAAAAGCAGGATGAGTTCTATTCGCAATGCACAACAGAACAGCTAAGGGAAATGTTCTCCTCGGGCGTTTTTGAGCCAGCCTGTCACAGCTATGATCTTCACAGACTGAAAAACGGCATACAGGGAGTTCAGAAAAGGCAGGATGAGACAGAAACTGAATACAAGCGGCGTCTGCATGATGATATTGCCCTTTTTCGCAGGCTTCTGAAGGAAAAAACGGGAGCGGAGACTGTCTGCTTTACCTATCCCTTTGGTGCAAAAAGTGAGGAAACAGAGGAGATAGTGAAAGAGGAGGGCTTCAGGGCGGCTATGGACTGCGAGGAAAAGCCGACAGTTTTATCTTCGCCGGAGGAGCTTTATCATATTCACCGTTATCTCAGACCGAACGGAATATCCGCAAGGGAATTTTTTGAGGACAAGCTTGCTGAAACATAATAATGATCCTGAGGAGGAGAGACTATGCCCGATGTATTTCTCAGCCCGTCAACACAGGAGTATAATCCCTATTACGGCGGAGGAAACGAAGAATACTATATGAATATACTGACCGATGCGCTGATACCCTATCTTGACGCTTCCGGTATAAGCTACGGCAGGAATGACACAGCAGGAACGTTTCTTGATTCGGTAAGACGATCTAATACTAAGGACTATTCACTTCATCTGGCGCTTCATTCCAACGCTTCTCCGCCACAGAGCGCAGGCAGAGCAAGAGGCTCACAGGTGTATTATTATCCCGCGGGAGAAAACAGCGCAAGGGCGGCTGATATCTTTGCAGGAGAGCTGAAAAGGATATATCCGGATCCTCAGCTTGTTAATACGATCCCGACAACTGCATTGGGAGAGATAGTAAAAACAAGGGCGCCGGCGGTGCTTATTGAGACAGCTTATCATGACAATCCGGAGGACGCGGAGTGGATAAGGGACAATATCGATGAGCTTGCCAAAGCTCTTGCCCTCGGGATAGGAGAGTATCTCGGAAAGGAGATAAGTGAGCCCTCCCCGGGAGGCTACGGAACAGTGACGACCCGTGGAGGAAGTCTGAATCTGAGGGCGGAGCCTACGGTGAATTCCGGCGTCAGGGCGGCAATACCCAACGGCACAAGGCTGAAACTGATATCACGGAGCGGAGAATGGTTCCTCACCGAATACAACGGCATCGTGGGTTATGTGAACAGCGCATATATAAGAAGAGATTCACAGGGATAATTATTATATATATAATATAAAAATATGCTTTACAAGCAGCAAAAACTATGATATATTTAAGGCGGCACAGTGCAAAGCCGTCCGATAGCGAAGCACTGCGTTTGCGGCATTGTCCTTGTACGGTACTGCCACGATTGATCTGAAATGATAATTGCCGGAAAACGGCAGCGGATATTCGCTGAGAGTACGGCGTTGTGCAGCTTATGTGCATAAGGCAGGAGGTCCGGGAGAAATGTCCGATGACTATAGAAATAAACGGAGGTAAAGAAAATGAAAAAGTTTGTCTGTACAGTATGCGGCTATGTCTATGAGGGCGCAGAGGCTCCGGAGCAGTGTCCGGTATGCAAGGCACCGAAGGAAAAGTTTAAGGAGAGCGTTTCAGACGGCAGCTTTGCGACCTATCATGAGGTAGGCGTTGCCAAGGGCGTAGATCCCGAGATCTATAAGGAGCTTGTCAACAATTTTAACGGTGAGTGCAGCGAGGTAGGAATGTATCTTGCAATGGCAAGGCAGGCTGACAGGGAGGGCTATCCTGAGATATCTGCAGCCTTTACAAAATATGCCTTTGAGGAAGCTGAGCATGCAGCAAAGTTTGCTGAGCTTTTGGGCGAGGTGCTGACCTCATCGACAAAGAAGAACCTTGAGATGCGTGTAGATGCCGAGACAGGTGCCTGCGAGGGCAAGTTTGAGCTTGCTAAGAAGGCAAAGGCACAGAACCTTGATGCTATCCATGATACCGTACACGAAATGGCAAAGGACGAAGCTCGTCATGGTGCAGGCTTTGCAGGACTGCTCAAGAGATACTTCGGTGAGTGATCGCACAGGCCGGACTGCGCTCATGTGAAGCAGCAAACGCTGTTTACCCATTGAGACTCACAGGCCGGGTCTTTGCGGAAAAATGTTTTAAAGAGGACAGACTCATAGCGGTCTGTCCTTTTTTTTCGGAGGCAATGAATTTGGAGAAAGAGACAGAGCTGTTATTGTATAAATACACTTGGACAATTATTTGCATCTTTCTGTTGGCTTTGTGAGCAGAGTTTACTATGGAGTCCGTATTGATAGTGCTTATGCCTGTCAGAATGAGTTCCGCAAAGAAAACAGACTTAGCTAAACACAGCGCAGTGCCTGCGCCACAACATCATGCGTCAAAACACGGCGAATTTAGGAAGGGTGCGCGGTGTTCTGTGGACACCTCTCAGCCGTAGGCTGAGAAGCACCGACCGAGCCGGCAGGCGAGACCGGAGGCACCCATTTTTTCGCAGGAAAAGGGTGTTCCAGCATGGATTGTCACTGTTGAAAAAAAACAGGCTGTGTGGTAGAATTAACATATTGTTACAAATTATGAAATATAATCGCCGGAAGGGAGACAAAGAATGGAGATACTGGCGCCTGCGGGCGGAGCGGATACGATAGAGCCTGCTGTGAGGGCGGGAGCCGATGCGGTATACCTTGGGGCTGTCAGCTTCAGCGCAAGAGCATCGGCTAAGAATTTCAATAAAGAGGAGCTGAAAAACGCCGTTGAGTTTTGCAGACAAAGGGGAGTAAGGGTCTACCTTGCGTGCAATACTCTTGTGCGGGACGATGAGCTGAAAAAAGCGCTCGAGGTAATTGAATATGCCTGTGAGCTGCCTGTAGATGCGGTCATAATACAGGATATGGGGCTTGCCGGACTGGTGAAAAGGGCGGCGCCCGGGCTGAGACTTCATGCCTCAACGCAGATGTCCGTGCATACTCTCGGCGGTGTGGAGCTTTTGGCGGAGCAGGGCTTCAAAAGAGTGGTGCTGTCCAGAGAACTGAGCCGTGACGAGATTGAAAGAATAGCAGCTAAAAGCCCTATAGAGCTTGAGGTCTTTGTTCATGGGGCGCTTTGTATGTGCGTTTCGGGACAGTGCTATTTCAGCGCTATGCTCGGGGGCAGGAGCGGCAACAGAGGAGCCTGCGCCCAGCCGTGCCGGCTTCCCTTCTCCGTGAAGGGTGGGACGGGTCATGACCTCAGCCTTAAGGATCAGTCGCTGATTGCTTACCTTCGGGAGCTTGACGAAATGGGGATAGCCTCGGCAAAGATAGAGGGCAGGATGAAGCGTCCGGAATATACCGCGGCGGCGGTGGCAGCCTGCCGTCAAAGCCTTGATACGGGTCATGCAGACCCTGAGCTTATCAGAAAGCTTGAAGCTGTTTTTTCCAGATCCGGTTTTACACAGGGCTATTACACAGGAAAAAGAGGGCGTGAAATGTTTGGCATAAGGTCTAAGGAGGATGTAATGTCCGCTACCGGCAAGGTGCTTAATTCTATCCACGCTCTGTATAAGAACGAGAGACAGTCCGTACCCTTTAATGCGGCGCTCACGATAAAGAATAACGAGCCTGCTGTTCTTTCTGTCAGCGACAAAGAGGGCAGGAGCGTGAAAGTGGAGGGACCCGTGCCCGAAAAGGCGCTGAGGGTAGAGCTGACAAAGGAAAAATGTGAGAGCAGTATAGCAAGAACAGGCGGAACTCCTTTTCTTGCCTCTGGCTTTGAGGCCGAAATAGACAGCGGATTGACCTTGCCGATGAACGAGCTGAATGCTATGAGAAGGCAAGCGCTTTCGGAACTGCTTGAAAGGAGGGGCAGAAAGGAGCCGCTGAGCTTTGTGATGCCTGAGCTGCCTGCGCCGGATACCCGAAAAAAGCTTCCGCCGAGGAATTACAGGGCAAGGTTCACAAACGGAAGGATAAGCGATGCTTTTCTCGGCTGCGAGCTTGTTTATGTTCCTATGACGCTGAAGAACAGCGAGCTTGAGAGCCTTATGGACAGAGGCTTTGCAGTTGCCGTGGAGATACCGAGGGGAATGTTCGGCATTGAGGACAGGATATACAGAAGGCTTGGAGAGATAAAAAAGCTGGGAATAAATGAGGTGCTTGCAGGAAATATAGGCTCTGTAGAGATAGCGAGGTCTCTCGGGCTGGATATACACGGCGGCTTCGGGCTGAATCTGACAAATACTGCGGCTGTCGAATGGGCTGAAAAAACAGGTCTCATGGATGCTGAGATATCTATAGAGCTGACAGTTGAGCAGATATCAAGGCTTGGCGGCAGACTGCCTCTCGGGATAGTCAGCAGCGGCAGACTGCCGCTCATGCTGACAAGAAACTGTCCTGCGGATAATTCTCCCGAAGGGGAAATGCTGCTAAGGGACAGAAAGGGAATGGAATTTCCGATGCAGACCCTCGGAGCCTGCACCGAGGTGCTGAACAGCGTGCCTCTCGACCTTGCAGACCGCAGGAGTGAGCTTCTGGGTGTGGATTTTGAGGTGCTGAGATTCAGCGTTGAAGCTCCTGCCGAAACGGAGGACATACTCGGCATTTTCGATCGTGGAGAATGCAGAAGGGGCATGCATACAAGAGGATTGTATTACAGAGGCGTTGAATAGCCGAAAATAAATATAAAAAATCAGGTAGAGGAGAATAAAGAATGAATACTGAAATTAAGGTGAAAAAGCTCAGAGAAAACGCAGTGATGCCCAAAAGGGCGACAGAGGGCTCCGCAGGGGCGGATCTCTACGCATGTATAGATGAGCCTGTTGTTCTTGAACCGGGCAAGCTGGCAAAGATCCCAACTGGGATCGCAATAGAGCTTGCGGATAAGTCTATGGCTGCGTTCCTTTTCGCAAGGAGCGGTCTCGGGGTAAAGCACGGAATTACGCTGTCTAACAGCGTTGGAGTTGTAGACAGCGATTACAGGGGCGAGGTCTGTGTGGGACTGTGCAATGTATCGGACGAGCCTTATACGATACAGCCCGGCGAAAGGGTCGCTCAGATGGTCATAATGCCTGTGGTCTGCGCTGAATTTGTTGAGACAGATGAGCTGGGGGATACAGAGAGAGGAGCAGGAGGTTTCGGCTCCAGCGGCAGAAGGTGACAGAGGAGCAGCTTTTCGTAAGCAGGGAGGAGATCTGCACATTAATAAGGTCATGCGAAACCCCGACAGACAAGAGCTGCTATTATCTTTTCTTAACCCGACCTGTGGTAAGACAGATACCCATAAAGAGGATTTGCCCCGAAGCGTTCAAAAGCGCTTCGGGGCATTGTATTTTTATATGGCTGATATGATAAATCAGAATCTATTGTCTGATAGTTATATATTCTGATTGCTTTACAAATCCTAATTTTTCAGCTATTTTTTGCGATGCTGTATTATTTACATCACACGACCAGACAGGGCGTTTGTGCTGTTCAAAACAAAATTGTATCATTTTTTCTGCTGCAGCCAGACCAAGTCCCATTTGACGGAAATCTGAAACTGTTTCAATTCCGATGTCAAGCTCATCTCTGCTTACAGCAGCCGAGAAAGCCCATGAAACAGCTTTTTTCTGATGCAAGACACAATAACCCATTCCATGCTCCAAAAATTCAGAAGCATCTCTCCAAGAAAAAAGAGGTGTAATACGCCCCTGTATGGTATGAAATATATCCTTATTAATTTGGCATATCTGGTAATCAGGTCTTATTTCACCGCGAATAAAAGGATCATCTAACGGATATTCAAAATTATATCGCTTCCCGAATACAATATCATGCTTATTTCGGAAAAACTCAATAACTCTCGAATTTGCTGAGAACAGTATAAAACGTCTGGACAGATCGCTGCTTGAGCTTAAAAACATATTGTAAATCTCTTCAAGAAAGCAGTTGTCACAAGCACCATAAAGATAAGCGAATCCGCAATAGTGCCAAAGCAAAACAGAATCATCATCTTTGTAAATGTCCCCATACTGACTCATTTCAGCAATAGAGAGCGGATAAACTGTGCCGCACGGTGTTTTTTCTATTTGCTGTATAATACTCTGGTATGATGTCTGATTCAGCTTTTCCATATTATCC
>ONFW01000263.1 GCA_900317215.1 uncultured Eubacteriales bacterium
AGGTCTCTTAATTCTTTTCTTTATCTTTTTTCTAAGACTATTTCGGGTGCCCCGAAAAAGGTTGAGGTGATCTGCCGGGGGACAATTTTGTTTACTCCCATTCGATCGTCGCGGGGGGCTTGGAGGTGATGTCATAAACTACACGGTTAACATTTTTGACCTCGTTGATGATCCTGTTGGAGATCCTTTCAAGAACATCATAAGGAATCCTCGCCCAGTCAGCAGTCATAAAGTCGCTGGTCGTAACAGCTCGAAGAGCGATAGTATTATCATACGTTCTTCCGTCACCCATAACGCCAACGCTTTTGATCCCTGTGAGAACAGCAAAATACTGGTCGGCTTTTTTGTCAAGCCCGTTAGCAGCAAATTCCTCGCGCATAATAGCATCTGCGTCTTTAAGAATGTCGAGCTTTTCTTCGGTAACATCGCCCATTATCCTTATAGCAAGACCGGGACCCGGGAAGGGCTGTCTCTGTACAAGAAAGTCAGGAATGCCAAGCTCTGTTCCTGCCTTACGAACCTCGTCCTTGAAAAGGTCACGAAGCGGCTCTATAATACCTTCAAAGCCCACGTCCTCAGGCAGACCGCCGACGTTGTGATGACTCTTGATAACGGCAGCCTCACCTGTTCCGCTTTCAACAACATCGGGATAGATAGTACCCTGACAAAGAAATTCGATCGCACCGAGCTTTTTAGACTCATCTTCAAACACTCTGATAAATTCTTCGCCGATTATTTTTCGCTTTTTTTCGGGCTCGCTGACTCCTTTCAATTTTGAAAGAAATCTATCCTGAGCGTTAACTCTGATAAGATTCATATCGAACTGCTTTCTGAAAACGCTCTCGACCTGATCTCCCTCGTCCTTGCGGAGAAGGCCGTGATCTACAAAGATACAGGTGAGCTGCTTTCCAACAGCCTTATGGACAAGCAAAGCAGCAACAGAAGAATCGACTCCACCTGAAAGAGCACATAGTACCTTCTTGCTGCCGATCTTCTTTTTAAGCTCTTTGACAGTGTTTTCCACAAAGGAGCTCATCTTCCATTCAGCGGTACAGCCGCAGGCATTATAGAGGAAGTTTTTAAGATAGAGCATACCCTCCTGTGTGTGCTGCACCTCCGGGTGGAACTGAAGGGCATAGAAATGTCTCTTAATATCCTCCATGGCAGCGACAGGGCAGCCGTCAGAGATAGCAGTTGTTTTAAAGCCATGCGGAAGCTCTGAGATATAATCGGTGTGGCTCATCCAGCAGACAGTTTTTGCGCTTGCGGAATGGAAGATCAGCGATGAGGTATTGCACTCTATCTCAGTTTTTCCGTATTCCTTTGCTTCGCTGCTCTTAACCTTGCCACCGAGAGACTGTGCCATAAGCTGAGCTCCGTAGCAAATACCAAGAACAGGTATGCCGAGCCTGAATATTTCAGGATCACAAACCGGCGCATTTTCTTCATAGGTGCTGTTCGGGCCTCCGGAAAAGATAATACCCTTGTATTTGTTCTTTTTTATCTCGTCCGCAGAAATCTTGTAGGATCTGAGTTCGCAGTAAACATTGCACTCGCGGACACGTCTTGCAATAAGCTGACTGTACTGTCCGCCGAAGTCCATTATCAGCACGGTTTCGTTTTTTAACTCCATTAAATTCACCTTTCCTTAATCCACTGCAGTACGGTCATTCAACCGTAACAGACTTTGCAAGGTTTCTGGGCTTATCTATATCGCAGCCCTTGAGAGAAGCAACATAATATGCAAAAAGCTGCAAAGGGATCACAGCAAGCGAGGGCAGCATCATGTCACAGGTCTTAGGAATAAAGATCGTGCTCTGAGCAACATTCTTTACCTCCTGATGATCCTCACATGCAAGACAGAGAACATAAGCGCCTCTTGTGCGAACCTCTTCGATATTGCTGACAGTCTTTGCTATAAGAGCCTCATGAGTTGCAAGGGCAATAACAAGAGTACCGTCCTCGATCAGAGATATAGTACCATGCTTCAATTCGCCTGCGGCATACGCCTCGGAATGAATATAGGATATCTCCTTGAGCTTGAGTGAGCCCTCGAGAGAGAGGGCGTAGTCAATATTTCTTCCGATAAAGAAAACATCGCGGGAGTTGAAAAGCTTTGAGGCAAGATATTGTATTTTTTCCTCATTTTTGAGAATACTCTCAATCTTATAGGGAAGCTCCTCCAGCTCGGCGATATAGCTTTTATATTCGTCTGAGGAAAGTGTTCCCAGCATATCTCCAAAATAGAGAGCCATGAGATATATCACCGCAAGCTGAGTGCTGTATGCCTTTGTGGTGGCAACAGCTATCTCAGGGCCGGCAAGGGTATAGATAACGTCATCAGAGGCTTCGGCAATAGCTGAGCCGAGTACATTAACTATCGCTATAACATGGGAGCCTCTCCTCTGAGCCTCCTTCATTGCCTCCTTGGTATCCGCTGTCTCGCCTGACTGACTGATAACAACTGTCAGTGTTTTATCATCAACTATCGGATCCCGATATCTGAACTCAGAGGCAAGATCGGCCTCAACGGGCTTTCTGAGTATCCTCTCAAAAACATACTTTGCCACAACTCCCACATGATATGCAGAGCCGCAGGCAAGTATATTTATCTTATTGAAGGATCTGACCTGCTCGGGGGTCAGTTTTATCTCATCAAGCACCACTCTGCCGTCCTTCAGATGAGGAGCAATAGTTTGCTTTACAGCCTTGGGCTGCTCCATTATCTCCTTGAACATAAAGTGCTCATAGCCGCCCTTTTCGGCAGCGTCTATATCCCACTTTACGGTTTCGACTTCCTTTTTTATCTCCTCTTTATCGGTATTTATTATTCTGATGCTGTCACGCCTGAGAATGGCTATCTCGTTATTCTGCAGGCGATAGATCCTTCTGGTTTTTAAAAGGATAGCGGGAATATCGGATGCAATGTAGTTTTCATTTTCTCCGATACCGATTATCAAAGGACTTTCCTTTC
>ONFW01000042.1 GCA_900317215.1 uncultured Eubacteriales bacterium
CTTTTTTTATTTCCAAGCCCGTTTATTTTGGTTTTCTTTTCAAGGCGAATAAAAGAGGTGTCGCCGTTGTAGTATCTTATGCGAAACTTTTCACGGTATCTGATCCCGTTGAGCTTGTCCATAAGGGCATTATCGGAAATATCGTCAAAGTACAGACTGCGAACATGGTATTTTCCGTCTACAGCATTCGGGTCAGTCTGTGCAACCGTTCCGATCCTGTGTCTGACAGCAAGCATATCCGAATAGCTTATCTCATACTTCACCTCATGTCTCATCTCCATTTTTTCACCTCATTTACATCAATTCTCCATGCTGTCGGGTATATCTATCCTTTTGGGAATACCGTCAGGGTCCGTCTCTATGACATAGGTCGGCGCTTCTGTGTCGTCCGAAAAACGAAAATTGCCGTTTTCAAGCTTTTCCCTCACCGCAGGTTCATTCTCGTTTATCCTATCATAAACCCCGAAAACCTTAAAGGCAGCAGAGCCACTTAATAACGAACCGCCTGCGCCCTTGCATAAAAGCGACCCAAGGGCAATAACGTTGCCGCTGTCTGTCCGCCTAAAGCTCATTCCGCTGAGCGGCTCAGGGGACAAAAAAGTCAGCGATGCTGTATCCTTGCTGACATAACCGATATGACATTTGTATTCTGCTCCGCCGCAGCCCAGAATGAGATCAGTGTCCTGTGCAGCCTGTATCCCGGGAAAGCTGTCAGCAGCTCCACAGCCTGTCTGCGATAAAATAATAAGTCCTGCAGAAATAAGCATTGCTAAGTTTCTTTTCAAATCATCACCGTTAGCTCAATAGATTTTTTTCAGCTCAGCTATCATATCGCTGGGGAGCATGGCACGGCGTGAGAATTCCTTGGCACACCTGTCACCCGCAAGACCGTGATAATAGACCGCTGCAACAGCCGCAGTCTCGCAGTCGGCTCCGTTTGCAAGAAAAGCAGCCGCCATGCCTGCAAGCATATCTCCGCTGCCTCCCTTTCCCATGCCGTTGTTCCCCGTAAGATTGACATATACCCTTCCCTGAGGTGTGGCAACAAGAGTGTTTGCGCCCTTTAATATAAGAGTCACGCCGTAGGTGGCAGAGAATCTTTTTGCGATATTATATCTGTCTGACTGCACCGTTTTGATATCCGTTCCGAGAAGCCGTGCCATTTCTCCCGGGTGCGGAGTGAGTATCTTCGGCGCTTCTGACCTTGTCAGTACATTTATATTCGTAGTCATGGCATTTATGCCGTCTGCATCAATTACAAGAGGCTTTTTTGCACCGTCCACAAGCATTGCCACAAGGCTCTTGATATTATTGTTCTGTCCTAAACCGCAGCCTATCAAAGCGGCGTCGCAGTCCTCATTAATAAGACTTATCAGCTTGCCGTATTCGTCTATATCAATGATCCCGTCCTCGGATTCTGCAAGCGGAATATAGACAGGCTCGCTGAGCTTTGAAGCCAGTATCGGATAGATCGACTTCGGAACGGCAGCTTTTAGCAAGCCTATGCCCGAGCGCAGTGCAGCCTCGGATGATATTGCCGCAGCTCCTGCCATGCCATAGCTTCCGCAGATAGATAGCAGGGTACCGTTAGTTCCCTTATGTGCAGATCGTTTCTTTTCGGGCAGGGGATGAGTCCTGAGATATTCGTCTGTAGACATCATAAGAAACGGAGAGCTTTTAAGTATCCTCTCAGGCACACCAACGTCCTCAACGATGATCTCACCGCAAAGATCGCAGGAGGGATATAGGATATGCAGGGGCTTGAGCGAAGTAAAAGTTACTGTAAGATCGGCCGCAAAGCAGCCGTTATTGACCCTTCCTGTATTCGCTTCAATACCGCTGGGAATATCTACAGCTATTTTTACAGCTCTTTTATTCTCATTGCAAAAGGTGATAAGATCTGATATCTCGTGCCTGAGCGCTCCGTGAAAGCCTATTCCGTATACGGCATCTATTATCATTCCGGCATCACGTACGATACCTACACATTCATAATAATGCGATATAAAGTCAAGCACCTGAACAGACGAGGGAAGCCTGCCGAAATTATCCCTGGCAAGAACCGTTCTTGGCTGACCCGAGGTAAGTATAACTGTGACGTTACACATTACGGACAGCAGGCGGGCGATGACCAAGCCGTCTCCGCCGTTGTTTCCCGAACCGCAGAGAATACAGACCTCCTTTATTTTCTTTTTGGAAATGAGCTTTGAGGCATGAGCCGCAGTTTTTGCCCCCGCATTTTCCATGAGCTTATCCATACCTATACCGATATTGACTGTGGTTTCCTCTATTATTCTCATTACTTCGCTTTCTATAACAAACATAAGTGACCACCCCGAAATAAAGCCGCCTCATCTTCATCGGCGCAATTTTCCATACAGTCATATTCTATCATATCCTCTTTGCTTTTTCAATTATTACAGACATATAGCCTGCTGTAATCTTCTCTTTTTTACGTTTTTTCAGATCTGTTCTATACGGAACATAAGCAGAATTAATTAACAGATAACACCGGATATGTAAGCTAATGAACATTCATTTCTCCGGTTGTAAGTTAATTAACATTTCGGAAGCAAATTGCAAATTGTATTCTCCTGATAAATATTTTATCATATAGTCACGGTAAGACAAACGGGAAACACAAAGCCCGGATAAATAATAAAAACAAAATCAAAAGGAGATAATCACTATGAAAAAGACAGCTATCAACACAAAGGCAGCCCTGACAAACACAATTGACACAAACAAAGGAGAGATCACCATGAAAAGCACAGTTAACACAAATAATAATGCAAAGATCGTAAAGCGCACGATCGCCTGACTGATGGCAGCACTCACCATTGGAACGACAGCCGCGGCAATGCTGACAATGCCGGGTCTGGCTGTAAACGCAGCCCACTCAGCCTATGTCACTGAGAAAACGGAAGCCAAGGATGAGATAGACAAGTATTTTGACAGCCTGAGCTACGATGAGGACACCTTGTTCGTATCTGACATGGAAACGGACGGAACGACAAAAAGCAACGTAGTTAAGCGCTCTGACGGAACTGTCTATGCAGTGAGAAAGGTCAGAAAGAGTGAGAGCCTCACATCCGATTCCTTTGGTGTAGCCAACGCAGATATCAACAACATCTATCCCGGCGCACTTCTTGCTGCAGATCAGAACCTTGTTACAGGCAATCCCACACCGCTTATTTTCAGAAGAAGAAATATAAAGATCGGTATCGCCGATGCTAATGTCAGAGACGGCATGAAGGTTACAGCAATCGTTAATCCGACAAAAGCTTCAAGCGTTTTAGAGGGTATCAACACGATCAGGCAGAGATTTGCAGAAAATACCGATTTTGCAGCACAGACCACAGCAAAGATCGAAAAGGTCGAGTCAGAGGAGCAGATCAAGGCAAAGATGAATTTCAGCCAGAAGCTCTGGGGCGAACTCAAGGTCAGCGCAGAAGCCGATTATCAGACAAAGCAGCAGGCTGTTGTTGTTGATATAAGCCAGGTATTCTACACGATCAACGCAGACATTACCACAAGCGCAGATCTCTTTGCCGATGACGTGACAGTTGACGAGGTAAAGAAGCAGATAACAAACGAAACCCCCGCTGTAATGGTCTCTTCGGTAGACTACGGTAAAAGAATAGTAGCCTGCATTCAGACAAGCGACACAAGCTTTGACCTGAAGGCCGCTGTTGAGGCTTCGGGTCTCGGCGGAAAAGTCAAGGGTGATGCAGAGGCAGAGTACAAAACAAAGTTAGCAGGATGCAAGGTCAGAGTGTTTGTTCTTGGCGGTTCTTCATCGGCATCAGGCAAATTCATCACGACCGATATGAACGATCTGCTCAAGATCGCTTCCGAAAGCACTGGCTATGACGGTTATGTAAAGCCCGTTTCTTACACAACACGCTTTGCAAAGAGCGGCAGGATAGCAACTACAAGCTACTACGGCGATACATGGGAGACACAGGTATCAGCAGTTCGCAAGGCTATCCCCGTGATGATAACCTTCAACGGTATCAGCAAAAACAACCTTATACTCAGCAAGACAGTAAGGGTCTACGGCAGAAGAGCTGACGGCATGGACGAGAACGGCAAATTCACCTACGGCAATGAGGAATTGCTCATAGAAAAGACTGCTTATGCAGACGGTCCTTTTAACTGCACACTTGATGCGGATGTAGACTTCGGTTCCGTTAGAGTTGAGTTCACACACAAAGCTGCTGATTACAACATCGATAATAATACTACAGTCCTCGGTGTAAGGTATCTTGAGGGACTGAAAACCCAGATCAAAAAGAACATCTACTTCAAAAACCTGATTGCAGATACAGAAAACACGGGAAACATCGAAAAGCTGGTCATTGGCTCTGTTGTATACTTCCAAGCAGACAACGCAGGAATCACAAGGAACGGCGGAATGAAGGATATTATCTATGATACACAGCTCGGATATGTATCCTTCTATGATAAAAATGACTCGGCTATAGAACGTTTATTCAATTTCCTTTCCAGAGGACTGATTGTTTCAAACATCTGAGCAGCTTTTATAGCAGAACATTACTAACTGAAAAGATCAAAGACAAAAGCATCGCCGCAAGCTCTGCGGCGGTGTCTTGTTATTTTGCTGCTGTTTTTCATACAGGATCTCAAATTACAGTCAAGCTGGTCTCGATAAGAATTCAATCGGCGGCAATGCTTTTCCGGATAAGCATACAGACGCAGTCAGATTTTATTCTATGTAGTTTATTGACTGCCCGAACATAAAATCGTAGTTAGTATAAATAATTCAGGGACAATCATTTGCTTATATATTCAGAAACATTCTTTTCTTTTTCTATTGACATTTTCGCTCTGATTAGGTACAATATTCATTGTTGCAGATTATTTCTGCAGCAGGATATCCGGAGACGTATCGAAGTGGTCATAACGAGAACGACTCGAAATCGTTTGATCGGTGATGAGCCGGTCCGAGGGTTCGAATCCCTCCGTC
>ONFW01000029.1 GCA_900317215.1 uncultured Eubacteriales bacterium
CTCGATATGTCGCCCAAAAACCTTGAAAGGGTATTGTATTTCGTATCCTTCGTCGTTACCGATCCGGGCAATACGCCCCTTGAATACAAGCAGCTTCTTACCGACGCGGAGTACCGCGAGGCGCAGCGCGAATACGGCGCAAAGAGCTTTAAGGCGGGCATGGGCGCGGAGGCGATCCGCGAGCTGCTCATGCAGCTCGACCTTGCAAAGACGGCGGCGGAGCTGCGCGAGGAGGTCGAAAATTCCTCCGGTCAAAAGCGCACGAACGCGATAAAGCGGCTTGAGGTTATTGAATCGTTCCTAAAGAGCGGCAACAGACCCGAATGGATAATTCTCGACGTGCTGCCGGTCATCCCGCCGGAGATCCGCCCGATGGTGCAGCTCGACGGCGGCCGCTTCGCAACGAGCGACCTTAACGACCTTTACCGCAGGGTAATAAACAGAAACAACCGTCTCAACAGACTTCTCGAGCTCAATGCTCCCGATATAATAATCCGCAACGAGAAGCGTATGCTTCAGGAGGCTGTTGACGCTCTCATAGACAACGGCAGAAGAGGCAGACCCGTTACAGGCCCCAACAACAGGGCGCTCAAATCCCTCTCTGATATGCTAAAGGGCAAGCAGGGACGTTTCCGTCAGAACCTTCTCGGCAAGCGTGTTGACTATTCGGGACGTTCCGTTATCGTTGTAGGCCCTGAGCTGAAAATGTATCAGTGCGGTCTGCCGAAGGAAATGGCTCTTGAGCTGTTCAAGCCCTTTGTTATGAAGATACTCGTTGAGAGCGGTCAGGCGCAGAACATCAAGGCGGCAAGAAAGGCTGTTGAAAGGGCAAAGCCCGAGGTCTGGGACGCTCTTGAAAGAGTTATCAAGGGTCATCCGGTAATGCTCAACCGTGCGCCGACTCTTCACAGACTCGGCATACAGGCGTTTGAGCCTGTGCTTGTTGAGGGTAAGGCTCTCAAGCTGCATCCGCTGGCTTGTACGGCGTTCAATGCGGACTTCGACGGCGACCAGATGGCTGTTCACGTTCCGCTTTCTGCTGAGGCTCAGGCAGAGGCACGTTTCCTCATGCTTGCTGCCAACAACCTGCTCAAGCCCTCGGACGGAAAACCTGTTACCGTTCCTACACAGGACATGGTGCTCGGCTCCTACTACCTTACGCTTGACAAGGACGGCGAGCCCGGAGAGGGTAAGATATTCAGAGATACCAACGAGGCTATAATGGCGTATGAAACAAAGGTCGTCAGCCTCCATGCAAAGATAAAGGTTCGCCGTGAGGGCGAATGGATGGGTGAAAAGCGCTCCGTGCTTATCGACACAACGGTGGGGCGGATCATCTTTAACAGACCCATTCCGCAGGATCTTGGCTATGTTGACAGATCGGATCCCGATAACTTCATGAAGTATGAGATAGACTTCCTCGTAGGCAAAAAGCAGCTTGGCAAGATCATCGACAAATGCATCAAAAAGCACGGCTCACAGATAACCTCAAGAGTTCTTGATGATGTCAAGGCTCAGGGCTATCGCTACTCCACTAAGGGAGCTATCACCGTTGCAGTATGCGATGCGGAGATACCGCCTGCCAAGAAGGAGATCATTAAAAATGCCGAGGTTGAGATAGATAAGGTCACAAAAATGTTCAGACGAGGCTTTATGTCCGACATGGAGCGTTATCTCAATGTTCTTAAGATATGGGAAAAGGCTACAGACGATGTTACCGCGGCACTTCAGGCTAATCTCGGCAGGTACAACCCGATATTCATGATGGCTGATTCCGGCGCCCGTGGTTCTATCAGCCAGATAAGACAGCTTGCAGGTATGCGAGGACTTATTGCAAATACCTCTGGTAAGACGATCGAGATCCCGATCAGAGCTAACTACCGTGAGGGTCTTAATATTCTTGAATACTTCATTTCATCCCGAGGCGCAAGAAAGGGACTTGCCGATACTGCGCTCCGTACTGCTGACTCAGGTTACCTTACAAGACGTCTTGTTGACGTTTCTCAGGAGGTCATCATTCGTGAGGACGACTGCGGCACCTCGGACGGTATAGTGGTATACGATGTCAAGGACGGCAACTCGGTCATTGAGCCTATGCACGAGAGACTCCAGGGAAGATATCTCTGTGAGGATTTCAAGGATCCCGAGACAGGTGAGGTGCTTGTTTCGAGCGATAAAATGATGGATGAGCATGACGCCGATATCATCATCGGCAAAGGGATCAAGTCGATCAAGATCCGTTCGATCATCGACTGCAGGGCAAAGCACGGCGTATGCCGCAAGTGCTATGGCTCCAACCTTGCCAACGGAATGCCTGTTACGATAGGAGAGGCTGTGGGCATCATTGCAGCGCAGTCCATTGGTGAGCCCGGTACTCAGCTCACGATGAGAACCTTCCATACGGGCGGCGTTGCAGGAGGCTCCGATATCACACGAGGTCTGCCAAGAGTTGAGGAACTGTTTGAGGCAAGAAAGCCGAAGCATCTTGCCATTATCAGTGAGATAGGCGGCAAGGTCACCTTTGAGGAGATCAAGAAGAACCGTCACGCAGTTATAACAGACACCGAGACTGGAGAGAAGAAAGAATATCTCATTCCGTTCGGCTCAAGGACGAGCGTGAGCGATGGTCAGATCATAGAAGCAGGCGATCTTATTACAGAAGGCTCTGTCAATCCCCATGATGTTCTCACGATAAAGGGAACTGCCGCAGTGCAGGACTACCTTATCAAGGAGGTACAGTCTGCATACCGTCAGCAGGGTGTTGATATCAACGACAAGCATATTGAGGTCATCATTCGTCAGATGATGAGGAAGATACGCATAGACGAAGCAGGAGACACAGAGCTTCTGCCCGGTTCGCTTGTTGACAAGGGAGAATACTATGCCGAGAATGAAAAGGTCGAAAAGCGCATTGCTGCAGGCGAGCAGGGTCTGACCCTTGCGACCTACACGCCGCTTCTGCTCGGTATTACAAAGGCTTCTCTTGCCACGGACAGCTTCCTGTCGGCAGCGTCCTTCCAGGAGACAACGAGAGTTCTGACAGACGCCGCTATCAAGGGCAAGTCAGATCCGCTGCTCGGCCTTAAGGAAAATGTCATTATCGGCAAGCTTGTTCCTGCGGGAACAGGTATGCACCGCTACAGCGATGTTGAGATAGAGCCGATAGAAGCAGCCCCGGAGGGCAGCGAATGAGCGCTCTTGACTTATTGCCGGAGCTCCGCAGCTGACTAAAGCTAAGCATTGCAAATAAAACAATCAGGGACATAACAGGATCAGCGTTCTGTTATGTCCCTGATTTTTATGTTTATCCTGAATCTGTGAAAGTTCAAAGTAAAAAAGTTTCGCTCAAGCCTTTGAAAAGGCTTGCAGGATCCAAGGACAGAGTCCTTGGTCGCTGCCCGCAGGCAGCGAAACTCTTTTTACTGAGAATCCCTCGTCAAGTGGCGAAGCTGTTGGGCTCATGCCTGTGGAGTTCAGAATTATTCTACTCAACCTGTCGGGCAGTTATAGATGAATCTGTAGATCGGTTTTTTGATAATAGGTGCTTTGGAGTAAAGTTCGGCTGAAATGCTGCGGTAGATCTTCTCTACATAGTCGCGCTCCTCCTTTGTGATCTCCCTGTCCGAATAGTTCGCCTCAAGCATTATCCTGATGAGCCGTGATGCTGAGGAAATGTCCATGCAGTCAAGCTCATTGGCTAACATCTGAGCAAAGTCTGTTTCGGAGCCGGTATACTCCTTCAGTCTGCCTGCACGGTGCAGGAGCTTTATTATTTTGTCAAAAAGTCTGCGGCAGCTCATAGAGGAAAGCTTTGAAAGTATGACCCTTCGCCTTATTATGAAGAATATGACAGCTCCGACGGCGGCGATGATGATGAAAATGAACGAGGCGGCAAATACCCCCTTTGACGAAGAAGCAACAAAGCCGAAAAAGCCTGCATCGCCGTTATTAGAGGAGGAATGTTCCCTGAATTTCCAGCCGTGACGATCCATTGAGGCTCTCATAGTGCTCTCATCATAGCCGGGATAGTGGCAGCGCATAGTTCCATCCGCCGTGGGCGTGACCTCGACCGGGACCCAGCCGTAGTCGTCAAGAAAGATCTCGACCCAGGCGTGGGCGTATTTTCCGTTTATAGTGGCTGTGTATTTACCTGTGCCGTGATCACTGCGGGAAAAAGCCGAGGACGGTACAGCAAAGCCTGTGGCGTATCTTGACGGTATTCCGTACATCCTGTACATCATTGCTGCTGCAGAGGCAAAATGCACACAGTAGCCGAGTCCGTTGTCAAAGAGAAAATAATCCACTACGTCCTTGTTTAAGGGTGTATTGCCGGGTGTGGTGGAGTAAGCGGCCTTATTCTGCAGGGTGACAAGGATATAGGTCGTAATATCGTCAAGCTCGCTCAGAGGAGTAGCTTTGCAATGGCTGATGAGCCTTTCCTGCTCCTTTGGATAGGTCGTGTAGCTTCTCTTGATGATATCCTTGTAGCGGGAGAGAGCAGCCTTGTATACGCTTTCTCCCGAGAGAGCCTCATTGGCGTTGAGATTATTTATCGAAAGATATGAGGTGGTATAGCTTGCTGTGATAGAGCTGTTGGAGTAATAATTGTTTTTTATTCTTGCTGAGCTGTCCTTTGCCCCGTATGGAATAAATTTGCTGTCCTCAAGTGAGGAGTTGAGGATATCTGCCATAAAGTTGACTGCTCTGTCATTGCTGAGATAGCCGTACTGCTCCCCCACGGTATCAATTATCAGATAGGTCACACCGTTTTCTGTAACTGTGGAAAAGTAATTGTCATTGAGTATGGTGTCCGAATCGATCATAAAATACATCTCGCTGATCGGGTCTGACGAGCCAAGGTCGAGATAATAGAACGAATAGGGTATCGTGCCGTTATAGCTCATATAGGTGTCATATATTAGAGTTACAGCGGGTATTTCGGAGTATGTGACCGCACCATTTGCATCCGGCGCCACCCCAAAGGCGGAAGTCCAGTAGCTGTCCCTGTAGTCCATGCCTGTATATCCCTTAAGATACAGCGTGTCGGTGGGTCTTTGGTCAACAGTGAGCCTTAGCTGATCCATGCTGGTCTGGAACAGGTTGCCTCTGCTGACGTTGCCGTCGCTGAAGCTGCTGCCGAGGTTTGAGTTTGTGATACGGGATATAGTATCCTTGATGAAGTTGTCCGTTTCGTAAGCCCAGCTAAAAAGAGATCTTTCGCCTGCGACTTCGATTGCAAAGGCGGGAACGAGGGTCATCACCACGACGGCTATCGCCAGAACGGTGCTGAGAATGTTAATCTTCGGGCGGTGCTTGCTTTTCATAACTCCTCTTCCGCTTCTTCTTTCGGACATGTTCACGACAATGAAGCCTGCCTCAAAGATAATGATGAGGAAAAGATTGAGAGGATCCATTTTGTGTCCTAAAACAGGAACAAGAATGATGAGCACAAGTCCTGAGGTCAGCAGGATCGAATGATTTCTTATCACGAATTCGAGAGAGAACAGGAAGAATATCGCAAGCAGTATAAGTATCAGGATAAAGACGGTATCTAAATTCAGCCCGTCAAGAGAGGACTGATATTTCATCATGATCTTTATTCTGACAGTTGTTCTGTATACCTGCGGCACGAGAAGCACGGCAGAAATACCGGTGAGCAGAGCGGTCACTATAATGAATATCCTGCTGTGACGGGTATAAAGATACCAGAAGCCTGTTACGACAAGAGCCATTATACCCATTATCAACAGAGAAAACGTGGTGATCCCTATACCGATAAGATCAAGCACAGTGAAAGCTATGCCCGTCATGCCGAGAATATAGAGGATTATCAGCACGGGCGAGCCGGGGATCATGCGCTGCCGCTGCTTCGCCTTTTTTCTTTCCTTTGCGTCTTTAATGGTACGCATTGTTGTTATCTTGATGCTTTTGATAGTTACCACCTGCCTTTACAGCCTGAAAGCAAGGGAGGCAAGCTCCGTTTTTATTATCTGTCTGTTGAACTGATAGACGGGTCTTCCCGAGAAGTACCATTCAAGTCCGGTGTTTATCAGCATAGTGCCTGTTTTGTCCTGCGGAAGAAGAGATAAAAACTCCGTACTATCACAGCTCTTGTCCGCAAGATAGAGCCTGCCGAGCATTTCGGGACAGTCGTCACGGGTCTTTATCTCAAAGGACACAAGACCCTTTTTGTTGTTATCATACCAATGCACGCAGAACATGACATCCTTTTCAAGAAAAGAGCATATCACCGACAGGACAAGCTCATAAAAGGCGTCAAACACCTCGGTAGAGTTTTTTTCGGGGGCGGAGGCTTCGAGATACAGGTCGATTATCCTGTCGTTCTCCTTGCAGAATTCCTTTACCCAGACGGAATCCGTGCGCGCACTGTAGTTGCGGTGTATATATTTGGTAAGGTCGCCGGGGCGGTATTCCCTTATCTGTCTGACCTCGCTGTGGTCGTCTCCGGGCTTGTTGGATATCGTATCAGTGAGCGGGAGATCATCAAAGCTGCCGTAGGGCGATGTGATGATGTTCATTTTTGTGTCTACAGGAAAGACGAGAAGCTCCCCTTTTTCGCTGAGCTTTTTGCCGGAGTAGAATACCGACATAGGGTCGTAGACACGCAGCCTTTTCATCTGTATCTCAATGACCCCGCAGTATGGAGCCTTTAAATAAAACTCGGAAAGCTCGTTCTTGTCTGCGTTATTTCCGCCCGAGCAGCCAAAGAGCTTTTTCTTTAAGGGCTTTTTGTCGGTGGAATATTTTATCAGCAGAGTCAGCCTGTAGCGGTTTACAGGCAGACGGCTTCGGTTGGAACTCTTTACCTCAATGGGGCGCTCTGCATTTTTGAGCGTGATCATATGGTCTCTTTTGAACGACACTGAGAGCTTTCTCTTCTGTATTATGCTCATGACAGAAAGAACAACGATGAGAAGACCTATACAGACGGCAAGCGTCATGATATAGGTCTGTCTGAATATGCCGGCGATATACCATAAAACAAAAACGATCAGTAAAGCTGTTATCCCCTTCATTTTGAGGCTCCCAGGTAAGGCAGGGGGACTTTTTTTATCAGGTCTTCAACTATTTCATCCCTTGTATTGCCGTTCATTTTTGCGGTCATGCTGAGTGTCATTCTGTGGAAAAGCACATAGGGAAGCTGTGTTGTAACGTCGGAGGGAATGACATAGTTTCTTCCCTGGAGCCATGCGTATGCCTTGGAGGTCTTGACAAGGGCAATGGTGGCGCGGGGGCTCGCACCCTTTTCTATCAGCGGGTGATCTCTTGTTGCGGTAACGAGTCTGAGGATATAGTCGTAGACTATGTCCTTGATATATATCTGATGTATCTGCGCCTGCATAGTGAGAAAATCCTCTTTCGTGATCACAGGAGAGATCACATCGGTCCTTGTTCCTGCACCTGCAGTTTTTGCTATTTCAAGCTCGCTGTTATAATCGGGGTAGCCCAACGACAGTGTTATCATAAAGCGGTCTATCTGAGCCTCCGGAAGAAGCTGTGTGCCTGCTGCGCCCGAAGGATTCTGAGTGGCTATTACAAGGAACGGAGCAGGTACCTCTCTTGTTACTCCGTCGACCGAGACCTTTCTTTCCTCCATGACCTCAAGGAGGGCGGACTGTGTTTTGGGAGAGGTACGATTGATCTCGTCCGCAAGGAGGATATTGCAGAAGATACTGCCCTCCTGATAAACAAATTTTTCCTGCTCTCTGCGGTAAACGGAAAAGCCCGTGAGGTCCGAGGGCATTACATCGGGTGTGAACTGAACTCTTTTACATTCCAGACCCATGGCTTTTGAAAAGGCTATCGCAAGCGTTGTTTTACCAACGCCGGGGATATCCTCAAGCAGAACATGACCGTTTGCGAGAAATGAAGTGAGTATTTCGAGAGTTTCGGTTTTTTTTCCGAGTACAGCGCTGTTTACTGTGTTAAGAACCTGATATGCTTTTGAAGGGTATGATGTGTCCATGTTTTCACCTCTGTAGTCAGTCAATAATGATATCGCCCAGCGAGAAGGGTATTACCTGTTTGAGATCCATAAGCGACATCTCGATCTGAAAGCCTATCCTGCCGCCGCTGAAGCAGATCGTCTCATACTCAAGGGCGGAGATATGTATTGTTGTGGGAAAGAATTTTTTCATGCCGATAGGGGAGCAGCCCCCGTGTACATACCCTGTCAGAGGAAGCAGCTCCTTTGATTTGAGCATGGCTATTGATTTTTCTCCTGCTATCGCCGCCGCCTTTTTCAGATCAAGCTCACGGTCAACAGGAACGAGAAACACATAATGTGCGCCCGTTTTTCCAACGGTAACAAGCGTTTTGAATACTCTTGAGGGGTCCTCACCGAGCACCTGTGCTATCTCCATGCCGTTCACCGCATCGGTATCCGTGTAATAATGCTCCTTATAGCTTATCCCCATGCTGTCGAGTTTTCGCATTGCGTTGGTTTTTGTATCCTTTGCCACGTTTCTCTCTCCTTTTTTTCACCTGAAATTATTCTATCATTTCTATTCCGATTTTTCAATACTTGTGCAGTGCCTGTGAAATCCCTTTTCCGGCGCTCATTCTGTCAGGCAGAAGCAGTATCAATGCAGGAGCCGTAGTAAAAGCTTGCCCACGAAGCGAATGGACAGATAAAAATTATTAAAAAAAAATATGGATTTTTTGGAAGAAGTATGTTATTATAAAATTGACCCGTTATGGGGTGGGTAAAATATAATGCTTTTTCAGATAATTATTGCTGAATCGAGCTTGAACTAAACATATAAAACATCGTAAAAAGGGAGTTTTTATTATGGTAAAAAGACTTATTTTCGTGACATCTCCTCCGGCCTGCGGAAAAACAAGACTTTCAAAAAAGCTGGCCACAGAGCTTAAGCATATCGTATATCTTGATAAGGATACGCTTATTCCTCTTTCAAAGCAAATATTCGCGGTTGCGGGGGAGGAGTATAACCGCAGCTCGGAGTTCTTTGAGAAGGAGATCCGCGATTATGAATATGAGGTCATTCTTGACCTTGCCTTTGAGGCTCTGCGCTATGCAGATCTTGTTATGGTCAATGCACCCTTTACAAGAGAGATCCGTGACGACAGCTATATAAAGGCGCTCAGGGCAAAGCTTGCCGATGCGGGAGCAAAGCTGTCTGTAATATGGGTGGTCACTGATCCCGAGGTCTGTCATCAGCGCATGATAGACAGAAACTCTGACCGTGACACCTGGAAGCTTGAGCATTGGGAGGAATATCTCTCCACTGTAAACTTCACTATCCCCGAGAATCTTCGAGACCCCGATGACGAGGCTTCGCTTATCCTTTATCATAATTCCACCGATGAAATGGCGGCGGAGGATTTCAGGAAGCTTATGGATATCTTCAGAGAATATGACTGAACAGACCGTCCTGCTCCGATAATCGGACTTTTCTGACTTTTATTTACAGAACTGTCGCAGACATATATATTGAGGCTTTTTGTACGCTGTGTTAGAATGGTTGTCAGATAAAGCCGATGACGGTGAGTAAAGAAGGAGGCGGAGAATATGCTGGGCTGGTTCTTGTTATTATGTGTTCTTATCATATTGATGGCGGTAGTGCGCGTCAGGAATGCAAATCACGGCTATACCATTGGAAGCGGTATTTTCAAGAGAAGCGATAATAATCTTGAGAAGGATAAGCACCTTGATATTGCCGATTATCAATATTATAACAGCACTGATAAGCTTAAATAAGTTGTTTATATTTCTTAGACAGGACTTGTCGGCTGACTGCAGAAGCGTTTCTGCGTCAGCCGGCTTTTTTTGATACAGAGCCGGAGCAGCTCTCACTGGCGGAGGCGTGTGAAATCCCGCTGTTTTTTCCGAAAAATGCTTTTTCAACGAGAAAAAAGAGCTTTTGCCCTTGAAACATGCTTGATATGTGTGATATAATACTATAGTTATTATGCCGCAGTGTTGCGGTTTTGCAGATATTCGTTAAAAGAAAAATGCATTGCTCATAGAAAGGGAAGATAGCCATGAGAAAAGAAAACAAGTATCGTACTCATTACTGCGGAGAGCTGAGAGAGACAGATATAGGAAAAAATGTCCGTGTGGCCGGCTGGGTCGAGAATATCCGTGACCACGGCGGCGTAATGTTCCTTGATATCCGTGACCACTACGGAGTAGTTCAGGTGGTAGTGCATGACGACAGGCTGCTTGAGGGTATCAACAAGGAATGTTCCGTCACGGTCGGAGGCAGGGTCACAAAGCGTGACGAGGATACTGTAAACCCGAAGATAGAAACAGGAACAGTCGAGATACACTCTGAGGATATAACCGTTCTCGGCAAGGCTCCCCAGAGCCTTCCTTTTGAGATACAGACATCAACGGAGGTCAAGGAGGATCTGAGACTGAGATATCGTTTTCTGGACCTTAGAAACAAAAAGGTCCACAGCAATATCGTGATGCGTGCTCAGCTAATATCCTTCCTGCGTGCAAAAATGACAGAAATGGGCTTTATTGAGATACAGACTCCTATACTATCCTGCTCATCGCCCGAGGGCGCAAGGGATTACCTGATCCCGAGCAGAAAGCATAAAGGAATGTTCTATGCTCTGCCTCAGGCTCCTCAGATATTCAAGCAGCTTCTGATGGTGTCGGGCTTTGATAAATACTTCCAGATAGCTCCGTGCTTCCGTGATGAGGACGCAAGAGCGGATCGTTCTCCCGGCGAGTTCTATCAGCTCGATTTTGAAATGGCTTTTTCGGAGCAGGAGGACGTATTTGCAGCAGCCGAGGACGTTCTGTATGCCGCGTTCACCCGCTTCTCGGATAAGGAGGTCTCAAAGCCCCCGTTCAGAAGGATACCCTATGCAGAGGCTATGCTCAGCTACGGCACGGATAAGCCTGATCTCAGAAATCCGCTTATCATCAAGGATATCAGCCCTATGTTTGAGAAGACCGACTTTGCTCCCTTCCGTAAAAAGACGGTCAGGAGCATTAATGTTCCCGCTGCTGCGGCTCAGTCAAAGAAATGGTTCAAGAATATGGAGGAGTATGCTCTCTCTATCGGCATGAAGGGACTCGGCTATGTCAAGGTAAGGGACGATATGACCTTTGACGGCCCGATAGACAAGTTCCTCAAGGAGGGCGACAGAGAAAGGCTTATAGAGATAAACGGTTCAAAGGCAGGAGACGTGATATACTTCATTGCTGACACAAAGGAGCTTGCTCCCGTGCTTGCCGGTCAGATAAGGACAGAGGTCGCAGTGAGACTCGGACTTATCGACGATAGCCGTTTTGAGCTTTGCTTCATCACGGATTTCCCGATGTATGAGATAGATGAGGAGACAGGCAAGGTCATCTTTACGCACAATCCGTTCTCGATGCCTCAGGGCGGAATGCAGGCTCTGCTTGAGAAGGAGCCGACTGATGTGCTTGCCTATCAGTATGATATCGTCTGCAACGGAGTGGAGCTTTCCTCCGGCGCTGTAAGGAACCACGACCTCGACATAATGGTCAAGGCATTTGAAATAGCAGGCTACAGCGAGGAGGAGCTTAAGGATAAGTTCAAGTCGCTTTATAACGCCTTCAGATACGGAGCGCCGCCCCATGCGGGAATGGCTCCCGGCGTTGACAGAATGCTGATGCTGCTTGCAGGTGAGGAGAATATCCGTGAGGTCATAGCCTTCCCGATGAACAGCAACGCACAGGATCTTCTCTTAGGTTCTCCCACAGAGGTGAGCGAGCAGCAGCTCCGTGAGGTCCATATAAAAATACGCTGATCCGCAGCAAATAATAATAAAAAAGCGAGGGATATACGATATGAAAAGGATACTTAAAGGCTCAGCCCTGCTTCTTGCTGTGCTGATGCTTGTGATCAACTGTCTTTTCATCACGGCTTATGCCGATGAGAGCAGTGTGGTGTCGGGAGATGTCTCTGCTCAGGGCTCGGAAAAGGAAGAGGAAGCGGCAGAGCCTGCCAACGACGGACAGATGAATCTTGACGTCGTATTTGTGCTTGACGCAAGCGGCTCAATGACGAAATCCGACCCTAAGAAGATCGCTATAGACGCATACAGGCTTTTTGTTGACCTGCTTGACGAATCCTGCGGCATAGGCTATGTAGTATATACCCATGAGATAATAGACAAGAGTGATATCGTTGACATCAGCGACAAGGAGGCTCTTGAGGCTACAAAAACAAAAATGGCCTCGATAAAATATGACCTTGACGGCTTCACCGATATAGCTCTCGGACTGACTGAGGCGAAGGATATACTTACCTCGAAGAAGTATAAGGATGACCACAGGCAGAAGGTCATCATACTTCTTACGGATGGTAATACGGCTCTGCCAAAGGGAGGAAGAACTCTGGACGAGTCCAACGATGAGATGGATGCTACCCTGATGACCCTCTATGACAGAAAAATACCCGTGTATTCTATCGGTCTTAACTATAACGGCAAGATGAAGGCTGAGGAGCTTGAAAAAATATCGGGCGAAACGGACGGCGTCAACTATGAGACAAAGAGCTCGGAGGACCTTGTAGGTATATTCTCGGATATCTTTGCACATATCTATCAGCTTGACGGCGAGGTCAAGGAGATAATTGACGGCAACGTAGACATAAGTGTTGCGGACAATTCGGTATTTACCGTGAGCATAATAATCCGCAGCAGATTCACGCTGGAGGAGCTTGCTCCCAAGCTTACCGACCCGTTCGGAAAGGATGTCTCCCTTAAGGATAATGAGGATATCAAGGTCACCTCAACCGGAAGCTATGTGATGATAAAGATATTCTATCCCGAGGAGGGAGACTGGAACCTCCACCTTGAAAAGGTCGATAACAGCAACTGTACTGTCACTCAGATGGACTACTATTCGATCTTTATAGCTCAGGAAGTCAAAAGTGTTGTTCGCACAGACGATGAGATCATGATAACCGCCACTGTGAAGAACAAAGAGGGCATTGTAGATGACAAGAGACTTCTTGACACACTCAGGCTCAAGGCGACAGTAAAAAGCTCAAAGGGCAGGGAGATCAGCATTGCAATGCACACCGAAAAAACGGGCGTTTATACGGGCATCTGGGTCCCCGATACGCCGGGAATGTTTACGGTGACCTCGGTGGCAACGACGCCCAAGTTCACAAAGAACAGCAACTCCGTTTCGGTTGAGGTAATGACTCCCGAACAGTATGCGGAATATCTTTCCGCCAACGGGATAAGCGAGGTCTCTGAGGACTCTAAGGGGGATAACAGCGGTTGGGGCTGGGTTGCTCTCATTGTGATAGTGATTGCCGTGATAGTTGTTGTTGGCGTCATATTAATCATTGCAGCTATCAGGGTGAAGAGGGAAAGGGCTCTTGAAAACAGGCTTGCCACTGCTGCGCCGGAGGAACCTGCACCGAGACCCCGTCCTCAGCAGCCGATCAAAACTGTTCAGGAGCCGTCGGTCCCCGCAACGCCGCCGGAGCTTGTTGACTATGAGCTTATCGAGCATGACAAGATAGAGAACCTCATCAAAAAGGGTCCGGAGGATCCCTTCCACATGAACGTGGATGATATCAAGGCTGATGCATCTCTTGAGGCGCTCATCAAGAAGGGTCCCGATAACACCTTTGGCTCGGGCTTTGCCAGACAGCCGAAGCTGGCAGAGGAAATGGACGACGATGAAGATGAGGACGAGGAAGAGGAAGAAGAAGTTGGCGAAAACGATTACGGAAAATTCCCGTCCTACAAATACAGTGATGACGACGAAGAAGATGATGACGACGAAGACGATGACGACGACGAGCTTGATGAAAGAAAGTAAGCCATACGGGAGCTTGTTTTCATCATAAACAATAAATGACCACAGGATGAGCTGCGCAGCAGAAATGTCCCGTAGCTCGTTCCGTGGTCAATTGTGTATAATACTGATACGGAAGGGAGAATAAACAGTGGTAGATAAGGAAGAAATAATGAAGATAGCGATACTTTCAAAGCTGTTTGTAGCGGACGATGAGATAGAGCAGCTCACAGAGGATATGTCAAGGATCATTTCCTTTGCGGATACGATAAACAGCGCCTCCGAGGAGGGAACGGATTTTGATAATATCAACTCTCTCTCGAACGTGCTGCGCGAGGACGAGGTGGTACCCTCCTACGACAGGGAGAGGATACTTGCAAATGCAAAGGACAGCGATGAGGGCTGCTTCCTTGTAAAGAATATCATGAAATAATACCTGCAAAGAGGTGGAAAGAATGAGTGAAAGTATGATAAACAAGCTTCATACCATGCTGAAAAGCAAGGAGATATCCTGTACGGAGCTTACAAGGTGCTATCTTGACGCTGCACAAAGGGAGAACGGGGAGCTGAACGCTTATGTCACCCTCACTCCCGAAACAGCTCTCGGAGCAGCCGCAGCAGTAGACAAAAAAATAGCCTCAGGCGAGGAGATAGCCATGCTTGAGGGTATCCCTATGACACTGAAGGACAATATTTCTACAGAGAATATCAGAACGACATGCTGCTCTAAGATACTTGAGGACTATGTGCCGATATACGACGCTACAGTATGGAGCACGCTGAAGGCGCAGAACGCCGTGCTTCTTGGAAAAACCAATATGGACGAGTTCGCCATGGGCTCATCGTGCGAGACGTCCTGCTTCGGAGGAGCAAGGAATCCTCATAATACGGCTCATGTTGCGGGAGGCAGCTCGGGCGGAGTTGCTTCGGCAGTGGGCGGCAATATTGCGGTTTACGGTCTCGGGTCTGATACGGGAGGATCTATACGTCAGCCTGCAAGCTTCTGCGGGATAGTCGGGCTCAAGCCTACATACGGCGCTGTTTCGAGATACGGACTGATAGCCTACGCCTCAAGTCTTGACCAGATAGGACCGATAACAACAAGCGTTGAAGATACTGCCATAGTTTTTGATGCTATCTCGGGCTATGACTGCATGGACAGCACCTCACAGGGCAGAAGGGGCGCTCCGGTATGCGATACCCTTAAAAACGACATAAGAGGAATGAAGATAGGCATTGCAAGAGAATACCTTGACGGTGTAAGAGACGATGTAAGAGAAGCCGTATTAAAGGCTGCAGAGGTATATGAGGCCCTCGGCGCAGAGATAGTATATTTCGACCTGCCTGCACTCAAATACGCTCTCCCTGTATATTATATCCTTGCCTGTGCAGAGGCTTCCTCAAACCTTGGAAGATACGACGGTATACGCTACGGCTATAAGGCAGAGAGCTATACCGATGTCAACGATATGATAAAGAAAACAAGGAGTACGGGCTTCGGAGATGAGGTCAAAAAGAGGATACTCCTTGGTACCTATGTTCTCAGCTCAGGCTATTACGACGCTTATTATAAAAAGGCGCAGAACCTCAGAGGCACTATCGTAAAGGCATTCAGGAACGCCTTTGAGGTGTGCGATGTTATTCTTGCGCCAACTGTCCCGATGACTGCCTTTGAGAACGGTCATGCCGTGAGCGATCCGGTCGAGACCTATCTTACCGATATCTGCACCGTGCCTGTGAATATCGCGGGCCTGCCGGGAGTATCCGTACCCTGCGGCTACAATGCAAAGGGTATGCCGATAGGAATGCAGCTCATAGGAAACAGCTTCTGCGAGGCAAAGATCCTCAATGCCGCATGGCAGTATGAGAACGCCGCAAATATTTACAGGGCTGCCGACAAAGGCGTAAGGCTCTGAGTACGGGAAAGGAATGAAACAGATATGAAATATGAATTGGTAGCAGGCTTTGAAACTCATGTTGAGCTTGCAACGAACACAAAGATATTCTGCTCCTGTACGACACAGTTCGGAGGAGAGCCGAATACACATTGCTGTCCTGTATGCATAGGACTTCCGGGTACCCTGCCCAGACTCAACAAGAGGGTGGTCGAGTATGCGATAAGAGCAGGACTTGCCACAAACTGCGAGATAGCCGAAATATCCAAAATGGACAGAAAGAATTACTGCTATCCCGATCTTCCCAAGGCGTATCAGATCTCACAGTTCGATATGCCCCTGTGCAATCACGGCTATATAGAGCTTTCAAACGGCAGAAGGATACGTATTCTCCGCATACATATCGAGGAGGACGCCGGCAAGCTCGTTCACAGCAGGGGAAGCACACTTGTGGATTACAACAGAGGAGGCGTGCCGCTCATTGAGATAGTATCCGAGCCGGATATCCGTTCTGTCGAGGAGGCAAAGGAATATGTCGAGAAGCTGCAGCTCATCATGAGATATATCGGTGTATCCGACTGTAAAATGCAGGAGGGCTCCATGCGCTGCGACGTTAATATATCCGTCCGTCCCGAGGGCAGTGAAAAGCTCGGAACAAGAACTGAGATAAAGAATATGAACTCCATAAGCTTTATAGCAAAGGCTATGGAATATGAATACAACCGACAGGTCGATCTCATCGAAAGCGGCGAAAAGGTGATACAGGAGACTCTTCGCTATGATGATGTGACAAACACTACCTCCGGCATGAGAGGTAAGGAGGACGCCAACGACTACCGCTATTTCCGTGACCCCGACCTCGTGACTATTAATGTTCCGAGAGAGAGGGTGGAGGAGATCAGAGCCTCTTTGCCCGAGCTGCCCTTTGCAAAGCAGGAGAGATATGTAAATGAGCTGGGTATACCCGAGAAGGATGCGGCTCTGCTGGTGAAGTACCGCAGGGTGGCGGAGTATTTTGAAAGGGCTATAGAGGGAGTAAAGACCCCTAAGACGGCTTCAAACTTTATTATCGGACAGATCTTCCGCACGGTAGAGAACGAGGCTGAGAAGGAGGCCTTTGAGATAAAGGCTTCTGCAGAGAGCCTGAATGAGCTGATAAAGCTCATCGACAGCGGAAAGATCCGCATGAACCTGGCAAAGTCCACTCTCGATAAAATGCTTGAGACAGGCAAAAGACCGACCGAGCTGTTATCCGAGAGCGATATGGCAGGGCTTGACGAGGGCGCGCTCAACGAGCTTTGCGAAAAGGCAGTGGCAGCAAATCCGAACGCTGTTGCCGATTTCAAAAACGGCAAGGAGAAGGCTGTCAAGGCGATTGTCGGCTTTGTAATGAAAAACAGCCGCGGCAAGGCGGACGCAGTTGCCGCCGAGGAGAGGATCAAGGCTATTATCAGCGCGCAGTGATTGCTGTATAAAAAAAGGCTTTACGGGTTCTGAGAAGGATACCGTAAAGCCTTTGAGCTTTCATTTTCTGAAAAGCAATGGTCTGAGGAAATGCTCATACAATGGCGGGCTGAGGTCTGCCGGAGAAAAAATCAAGGGATCTGAAAGAGCTGAGGCTCTGACGGATCCCTTGTTTGTATTTTCTGTGTCAGTCTGCATTGGACTTGGCTATCGTCTCAATCTGATCCTTTATGCCTAAAAAGGCGTCGGTGACGATAGGGTCAAATTTTTTTCCGCTGTCATTCTTAATGATGTCAAATACCTCAGAAATGGGCATTGCCGCTTTATATACCCTCTTTGCCGCAAGAGCGTCAAAAACGTCGGCTATCGTCATTATTCTTGCACATAAAGGTATATCATCACCCTTTATGCCGTAGGGATAGCCTGAGCCGTCCCAACATTCGTGATGATACAGCGCTACTGCC
>ONFW01000044.1 GCA_900317215.1 uncultured Eubacteriales bacterium
CCTGATCTGTGCCTGCCTTTTAACGGCTTCTTTCATACTTTCGGCAGCCTCCGCAGGAATTGCCCGGAAAAAAGGCAGTACCAATGCAAACAGCCTGCTCCGCGCGATAAAGCTTTTTACGGATTCAAAGCAACTGTTTATTATACCGGTGGTGTTATTTTTCTTAGCCTTATTAGCGTTTTCCCTTTTCAGCGGCATATTTGGAACCATAGTCATCTTTATACCGTGTATTCTCATTGTTGTATTCGAGATGATGCTGCTCTCTCTTGCCCGCAGAGCAGAGAGCTTTCTCAGGTCGAATAACCCCGGCTTCAGTAAGGGCGGCAAAACGGCAGCAGATCTTGTTCATGCGCTCTGCATTCTTATTATTCTTTTTACAAGCTTTCTCACCTTTGAATCCGTCCTCAGCAGCCTTATGCGTCCGGAACACACCAATCTTTACCGTTATGTCGCAGTTATATTCACAGTATTCATCGGTTGGCTCAGTCTGGTCATAATATTAACCGGTCTGATAAAGATCACAAAAGCAGTCGCCGGCTACAAATATTGAAACCTGAGCGATAAGGTGCCCTGCACCTTTATTCAGTCATAGTGAGCTATGTGTATCATTGAACGCGCAAACATTATATACTGCTTAAAACAGCCTCATCCGTCAGCTTCCGGATGAGGCCTTTCTTATGCTCACGCTGTTCTTTTGTCCGCAGCAAAATACTGCTCAAGTATCCTCCTTGCAGCATTCACCGCAACGCAGCTTCTTGCACCGTGCTCCACCATTACGGCAACAGCTATCTCTGGCTTGTCATAAGGCGCAAAGCAAATGAAATTTGCATGATCTGAGCCCCCGTTTTCAGCCGTTCCCGTCTTGCCCCCTATCCTCACGGGAAAGCCGTCAAGAGCGCTGTAGCTTTGCGCTGCCATAAGCATGCCCTCCTTTACTGTTTCGATGTTTTCCCTGCTCACTCCGACCTCCTCCACCAGCTCTGGTGTTGTTTTGTAAACCGTTTCGTCCGTTCCGTACCTTACCACCCTGTCTACCACGTGCGCCCTCATACGCCTTCCCCCGTTTGCAAGCGTCGCCGCATATACTGCAAGCTGCAGGGGCGTGAACTGATTATCCGACTGTCCTATCGCTGCAGGTGATACCGAGCCGTCATACCATACCCCGCCTGCCTCTGCGGAATACTCGGGTCCCGCAAGAGTACCGCAGCTCTCGCCGATCTCAACGCCCGTTTTCACACCCAGCCCGAATTGCCTTGCGTAGCTGTCAAGCTTCTCTATCCCGAGCCGCCTGCCGACCTCTGAAAAAAACACATTGCAGGAGTTCATAAGAGCGTTCCTGACATCCTGAGCTCCGTGAATACCCATACACCAGAGACTCAGCCCTCCGGCTGTATATACGCCGGTACACTCTATTTTTGTGTCGGCGGTTATTTTCTTCTCCTGCAGTGCGGCACAGGCACTCAGAGGCTTGAAGGTCGAGCCCGGTGCAAGCGCACCCATGAAAGCCCTGTCAAAAAGAGGCGCGCCTTCCTCCACCGCAAGCTCCTCATATTTTTCATAATACTCCCCAAGGTCGTAGGTCGGACAGCCGGCTGCACAAAGCACGGCAAAATCCTCAGTCCTTATCACAACAGCAGCAGCGCCCGTGCAGTCTGCACCCATGCTTATATCTCCCGTTTCAGCCGCATAGCTCTGCGCCTCCTTAACCGCCTCCGCAAGAGCTGTCTGAGCCGCATTCTGCAGATCAAGGTCTATTGTGAGATATACCGAATTACCCGGGCAAGCACCTTCGGTGGAAACAAGCCTTGCCTGCCCGTCCTCTCCGACCGAATATACCCTGCTGCCACTCCTGCCTCTGAGCTCGCTTTCCAAAGCGCCTTCTACACCGCTTTTGCCTATAATGTCATTATAGGCATAGCCGCTGTCCTTCAGCCTGTCATATTCCTCCTGCGAGATCAGTCCAGTAACACCGACTATACCCGGCGCCGCAGATCCGTTTATATAGGTTCTTACCGCATACGACTCGGCATATACCCCTTCCTGATCCTTCATTTTCTCATTAACAGCCAGCATAGCTTCCTGAGAGATATCCTCTGCAAAAACATAAGGTCTCGCCCGGCCTGAGCCTGTTTTATCCATATTGTATCTCACGCTTATCACCCTTCTCTGCTCCTCACGGGAAAGCTCCGAACATTTATAATGCTCCGCAAGCCTCTCCATACATTCCTCCGCACTCAGCTCAGGGCTTAGCCCAAGCTCATCTCTTGCTCTCATACTGTCAGCCTCATCTGCTCGGTCTGCGATAAAAAAGAATCCGCCTTCCCTGTCCGTCCCAACAGGCAGGATATCCGTCCATTCGCCGCCGCAGCTCTCAATAATATCCGCAAGCCTCACTATTATCCCGTTAAGCTCATCCGTACTGATGAACATTCTGTTGAGGACAGCCCTGTGAGATGTAAGATTGAGCGCAAGACCTTTTCCGTTTATATCATATATTTCTCCCCTTATAGCCCCGCTGCTTATCGTATATACATCGGGCTCATCACAGCAGGAATACTTCTCCGCCTGTACTATCTGCCATTGTATCAGTCTTGCCGTAAACACACCGGCAATAACGAACACAAGCCCTGCCAATACCGCATATCTTGCCCTGAGCATGAATTAGCCCTCCATTCTGAAACACCTGCCTTATCACCCTTTGTATTCAAATTCCGTACGTATCAATAGTATTTTCTGTTTCTCATCGTTTTTCCGTAGGCGAGGAAATCAATCTTGTAGAAAAGCGGAATTAAGGCAAGCGTATAAAAAAGCTCCGGCAGATAATGTCCCGTAAAAGAGACAAGAGGCTCAGGGTAGCCGGCAAAAATATAAAACAGCAGGAAATGCAGACCGGTTATCACAGCGGCGGAGATACCCGAAACCGTGAACACCGTCAGCAGATTCCTCCTCAGCCTCTCCCTGTACAGTGAGCTTACAGCATAGCAGGCAGCGGACAGCGCTATACCGTAAAACCCTCTGCTCGTTACAGCGGCACAGTCCGCAAGCGCTCCGCACAACGCTCCGTAAAGCACAGAGCCTCTCTCCTCCTCAAACACTGCGGCACAGAGAGCTGCAGTTATAAGCAGGGCAGGCTTCTCCGAAAAAAACTCCGGCATTGCCCCGGGTACGGTCTGAAGAAAAAAACAGCCGAACGCCTGAGCCGTATATACAAGATATCTTATCACTTTCATCTTATTCATTTTTTCTTGTTTCATTGCTCCACACCCGCTTCAACGGAGTAAGCAAGCTCTCCTTTTCCTTTAAAATCCGTGATGACCGCAACGGAAGAAACAGACCTTACATTCTCGAACGGCTCTATGACCGCTGCAGGCAGAGCCGTAACGGGGTCAAGCACAAGCTCCTTTATCCTGCCTATCCTGATGTTCGCAGGATAGACCCCTGCCTTTCCTGAGGTGACAACTATATCCCCCTCAGCCGTGCCGCTCTGCGAGGAAAGCTCTCTCAGCTCACAAAGACCCTTATCGGCAAGCGAGGGTCTGCACGACATCATTCCTGCATAGCCTGTCCGTTTTATTTCCGCTCCTATATCAACATCAGGCGACAGCACGGTCACCACCCTGCATGCAGATCTTCCCGTTTCGCTGACTCTGCCGACAAGCCCGTTTTCTGTGATAACAAGATCATCCGGAGCTATCCCGTCATTTCTGCCCTTATCCAGTGTAAGAAGGCAGAAGCCGTCCGTACTGTATGAGGCTATCACTCTGGCAGACACAAGAGCGAGACTTCTGTCTTCAGCCTTGATGTCATAGAATCTTCTCAGTTCTTCATTCTCCGCCCTGATATCGTAATAATCGATAAGCATATCCTGAAGCCGGCGGTTTTCCGCCCTGAGTCTGCACATCTCGCTTTCAAGCTGTGAGGTGCTTTTATCCTCGTCTGCGTCCCTTCCTGCGTTCCCCGGAAAAAGTCCAAGCAGCGGAAGCAGAAGTCTGTCCTCCAGCATATCCCCCACAGACCCGTTTTCCGACACAGGTACATTCAGCCCCGCAAACAGCACTGTCACCGTCAGCAAGGCTCCAAGACCCTTTTTTCTGAACAGTCTTCCCATTATTATCTCCACCGGTATCC
>ONFW01000094.1 GCA_900317215.1 uncultured Eubacteriales bacterium
CAGCAGTCTGCTCCGCAGGCACCCGTTCAGCCTCCCGTACAGCAGAGAACTCAGCAGTCTGCACAGCAGAGGCCTCCGAGACAGCCCAGACCTCAGAGACAATGGTCTTCTAATCCTGCTGATTTCGGCGGACAGCCTGCAGCTTCCAATCAGGCTCCTCAGGGTGTACAGGGTCAGAGACCTTCTCAGGGCGCACCTGGTCAGAGACCTCCTCAGGGCGCACCGAGTCAGAGACCTCCTCAGGGCGCACCCGGTCAGAGATCTCCTCAGGGCGCACCCGGTCAGAGACCTCCACAGGGCGCACCGGGTCAGAGACCTCCACAGGGCGCACCGGGTCAGAGACCTGCCCAGCGCAGACCCCAGAGAGGCGGTAAGGTTGAGCTTCAGCCGATAGAGCAGGAGGTCACTGAGTTTACTGCAACAGGTGAGAGACTCGCAAATCTTCCTCCGCAGCAGGCTCCTACGGATCCCAATTTCGATACGGATTCCTATGTAAGAAACCTCCAGAGGCAGATCAAGGAGGATCAGCTTGTCGGCAAGGAAGAGGACCGCGCAGAAGAGATCATAAAGCAGGCTGAATCTGTGCCTGTTCAGCCCATGAAGTTTGACGGAAAGCATATAAATGTCAATAATGTTGATGTAGTAAAGGCTCCCAAACAGGGCAACAAGACTATAGTTCCTATCGTGCTCGTAGTAGTGCTTGTTGCAGCGCTCATCGGTATCGCAGTATACATCTTCGCATTCAGCGGCATATTTAACAAGCAGCTCACTGTAAGTTTTGATAAACCCGCTGCATGGGAGGAAAACGTTTACGCTATTGCATATACCGACATGAACGAGTTCAAGGAGATCACCCAGAAGATGAATTCTGATCCCACACTCAAGGATAAGTATAAGATGACAAAGGGAACAGACGGGATCTATTCTATTAAGCTTGACAGCAAGTACAAGGACGGTTATGTCATTTTCACGGATGAAAAGGCTAACTACTATCCCGAGGATGTTGTACAGGGACTCATCAGCGGCAAGGTCAACGGCGCTAAAATCGAGAACAACAAGGTATATAAGTTTGACAATACCAAAACAACATCGGTTGCAAGCACTGCGGAAAGCAGCAAAAAATCGTAATAAGAATTATCAGGACTGTCGTTTTGCGGCAGTCCTGATTTTTTTGCGGCATTTGCTCCGTTGTGCTGCAGAAATAAATGTCTGCTTCCGGAGCAAGGCTCTGATTTGAAGCTAAGTGAACTTATACTGCATTTCAAAGTGTCAGCACAGAACGGGTTGAAGCTGTTTCCCCTCAAGGGCGAGCGAAAGGGAGAGGGGCAGTCTGTCAAAATCGGCAACGAGAGAATCGGGTTTATTTACAGGATCGTCCTGACGGAACGGAACAAAATAATAATGCCGTCTGTTGAGCAGCCTGCCTATATTCTGAGCGGAGGCTCCGAGGGCGTCGTTTGTCGCAATACAGAGCACTACCGGCCGGGACTGTCTCAGATGAGATTTCACCGCCATGGTCACAGGAGTATCGGTAACTGCATTTGCAAGCTTTGCAAGGGTGTTTCCGGTACATGGAGCAACGATCATGATATCCGTCATTCTCTTCGGACCAATAGGCTCTGCGTCCTTGACGGAGGAAATAATCCTCCTGCCGCAGATACTCTCTATCCTTTTTCTGAAATCCTCCGCTCTGCCGAATCTCGTATCTGTCGAGCCTGCGTTAAAGGACATAACAGGCAGCAGCTCATACCCTGAGTCCGCCAATATTTCCATTTGTTTTATCGCTTTCTCAAAGGTGCAGAACGACCCGCACATTGCAAATCCTACTTTTACGGTATTCATCAGAGTTCCTCCCCGAGTATATGATAAACGGCATTTTTTATGATGATACCTGCTTTTTTCGGAGCAGTTTTTCCCGGCAGAGAAAGTGCTCTGACCGCTCTCAGACCGAGAGCCTGTGCAGCGTTTATATCCACACCATAAGGCGCCGAGGCAAGATCGGTTATCAGCGGAGAGCCCTCGAGGGCTTTAAGGATCTTTCTGTCGAAAAGCATGGAGGGTACGGTATTAAAGATGATATCATAGCGGTTTCCCATATCTGAGATGCTGACGGCGTTTATTCCCTCCGCTTTTAACAGGACTCTTGCTTCGGCGTTCCTTGCGGCTGCGGTGACCCTTGCGCCTAAGCCCTTCAGCATGGAGCAAAGAACCCGGGCTATCCTGCCGCTGCCGGTCACAAGACAGTCAGAGCCGTTGATCGTGTTATCTGTTTCACGCATGGCAAGCTCTATTGCTCCCTCTGCTGTGAGAATGGCGTTCTCTGCAGCAAAGCCCTCGACTCTGCTGTAGTCAAAAATATTTTTTCCTGAAAAGGGCAGCTTTTCGCTCATGCCGCAGAATACGGGCTTGAAGCCTGCTGCTTCTGCAAGCAGAGAGACGGGCAGGGGCTTGTCTGAAAATGGAGTGCTGATGAATGCTCCGTCACGGGTACAGGGCAGGGGGAGAATGATAGCATCACAGTTGTTTATAAGCTCTATCGGTTTGCAAGGCTCAGCGGACAATTCCTCCTCGCATTTTTCAAAGCCGCAGAAGAACACTGAATACCCGTCCTCCTGCATGGATCTTCCGCAATATATCAGTCGTTTATCTCCGCCTAAAACGGCAAAGCTGTTTATCTTGTTCATAAGGGCAACCTCCACCAAAAAAAGGACGAAGCAAACGACTGTCCGTTTTGCTTCGTCCAAGCAGGCGTAATCATCGTTCCCTACATATTATGAAACATGGAAGGATTGTGTTAATGTGTGAACTATTTCCTTTTCAGAATTTCGATAAAGAGTCTGCCCTTTTTGCTTGTGCCTCTGAGCTTTCCTACCTCAGCCTTTCCGCTGCCTCTGAGAGAAAGCTTGTCTCCTGTTTTAAGCTCAGAGGAGGGATCAGTCTCCAACCTCCAATTTACAAATACGATCCCTTTTCTTATAGCTTCTGCGGCCTTTGTTCTTGATATTGAAAAAGCCTCGGCTGTTATACAGTCAAGTCTCATGGAACTGACATTGACCTCTTTTATCTCATATTCGGGCTCGCAAATCTCAGCACTTTCTGAAAGAGACAAAGTGACGCTGTATCGTCCTATCTTGTCGAGAGACAGAAGAATATGCTCCGATATAGTTTTATGACAGAAAAAACGCGCGGTGTTCTTATTTGTTAGGATATCTCCGAGCATTTCACGCTTTATTCCAAGTCCCATAAGCGCCCCGAGTACATCTCTGTGTGATATCACTGCGGTCTTGTCCGAAGCCCTTGCAGTTATCAGTACAATGGGGGGATCGGTATCCTCGCAGTATTCGGTTGCGCTGAGCCTTGCAAGGCATCGCTCAGCGCCTTCATATCCTCCGACAAAGTCCAGCTTCCCACAGAATTCCGCGACCCCTGCCGCAAGACTGATCTGCGCCGGGTTGAGAAAGGCGGAGTAAACAACGGAATAATCTCTGCCGGAACGGTCAAGAAGATCACTGAGCTTTCTCAGAAGCAGACGCTCCTCCTTATCGTTGGTATACTTATCGGTAAAATCCGTAGCTCTCACTCCTTTATACTCCCTGCTTGCGGAGGAAATCCTCCAGAAATCTCTTTGCAAGGCTGTCGGGCTTGATATTGAGCCGCGCTTCCTCAAGTGTGAACCACTGAGCCTGGTCTACTTCTTTGAAGTTGATACCGGAGAGATCCCTGTCCCTCACCTCGCAGACGAAGTTCAGCATAAGGGTGTTGCTTTTCGGAAAGTATTCGCTCCTGTTATAGACAAGGCGGCTTATTTCGAGTCCTGTTTCCTCACGCAGCTCTCTTGCGGCGGTCTGCTCGGCACATTCGCCCTTGTTTACATAGCCTGCGACAAGGATATTGTCCGCTTTCCCGTATTGCCGTATCAGCAGTATCATTTTTGTTTCGGGGTGGAATACGACCATGCTCACTGCTGTTGAAAAGACAGGAAACCGAAAACAGCCGCATTTTTCACAGTAGGGGATCAGTCCCTCTCCCTCAAGATATTTTTCTGTCAGCTTTGTTGAGCATTCGCAGCAGTATTTCATATCATTCTCCTTAAAAAATAAGGCTGACGCATCGCTTATGGGTGCGGCAGCCGTAGATAGGACGTATCAGGCCTCAGCTATTACCTCGACCTCGCAGAGGACATTTTTGGGGAGTGTTTTGACCGCAACGCAGGAGCGGGCGGGTTTTCCCGTAAAGTATCTTCCGTATATCTCGTTGAATACTGCAAAATCGTTCATATCAGCAAGGAAGCAGACCGTCTTGACAGCCTTTTCAAGAGAGGTGCCGGCAGCCTCGAGGAGATTCTTCAGGTTCTGCATTACCTGCTCTGTCTGACCCTCAATAGTATCCGACTCCACCTTGCCGCTTGCCGGAACGATAGCGATCTGTCCGGAGGTAAAGACCAGACCGTTGACCTTTATTGCCTGTGAATAGGGGCCTATAGCGTCGGGCGCATTCTTGGTGTAAATTACTTCTGCCATTTTAAAAAACTCCCTTTCGGTATATTATTATTCAGTTCACGGTCCTGTAGCCGTGCTTTAAAAGCTCATCCTTGATCTTCTGTATATGCTCATGGTTCCTTGTCTCGAGAGAGAGCCTGAGATAACAGGAGTTGATGTCGGTATTGAGGTCGGCTCTGTCGTGGCTGACGGCAACGACATTTGCTCCGAGTCTTGATATTATCTTTGCGACAGTCTGAAGCTCACCGGGCTTATCTGTAAGAGCGATCGTAAACTCTGCAAGTCTGCCTGTTTTCTGGAGGCCTCGGTCGATGACTCTTGACAGAATGGTAACATCGATATTTCCGCCCGAAACAAGACAGCAGACCTTCTTTCCCTTGATCGGGAACTTATCAAACAGGGCTGCGGCAACAGAAACGGCGCCGGCACCCTCAGATATGAGCTTCTGCTTCTCGATGAGAGAAAGGATAGCTGTTGCAAGCTCGTCATCCGTTACTGTCATGATCTCATCAACATATTTGCTGCAGAGATCAAAGGTAAGCTCCCCGGGTGTTTTTACTGCAATACCGTCGGCAAAGGTGTTTACGCTGTCGAGTGTTTCTATCTTGTTGTGAGCCATGGAAAGATACATTGACGGAGCGCCCGCCGACTGAACGCCGTATACCTTTACATTAGGATTGAGTGATTTTATAGCGAAGGCCACACCACTGATAAGTCCGCCGCCGCCAATGGGAACGATGACCGCATCAACGTCTGGGAGCTGATCGAGGATCTCCAGTCCGATAGTACCCTGACCGGCGATAACAAGCTCATCGTCAAACGGGTGAATGAAGGTGGCTCCGGTTTTGTTCTGCAGCTCAACAGCCTTATCGTGAGCGTCATCGTAGGTGCCTTCAACAAGACATATCTCAGCACCGTAGCTCTTTGTGGCTTCCACCTTGGATATGGGAGCGCTGTTCGGCATGCAGATAAGAGACTTTATTCCGTATTTCTGAGCTGCCCTTGCAACTCCCTGCGCATGATTTCCAGCTGAGCAGGCAATAACGCCCTTTTCCCTGTCCTCCTCGGAGAGCTGAGAGATCTTGTAATAAGCGCCTCTTGCCTTAAACGCTCCCGTGACCTGAAGGTTCTCTGTTTTGAGGTAGAGCTCACAGTCTGCCGAGAGATTTGTTGCCTTGATCATATCAGTGGGTCTTATGGCTTCCTTGAGAACATAAGAGGCATGATAGATCTTATCAAGTGTAAGCATTTTGATATCCCCTTTTTTCTTTGTTATCCGTAATTGATTTTACAGCTCTATATTTATATAAAATACCGCTTTTTCCCCTAAAAGTCAAGATTTTAGAACAAGTTCTGCTAATGAAAATAGGGAGAATTGCATGAAATAAAAAAATAACAAAAAAAATTGCCGATTTTTCAAAAAAGAGTCTTTATATTTGCGGGTACTTATTGTATAATATAATAAAGCGTGTGCGGATCCGAAAGGAACTGCATACAATATAATAATTCATTGGAGCGTGATCACAATGGCATTGGTTAATGCAGCAGAAATGCTGAAAAAGGCAAAGGCAGGTCATTATGCGGTAGGACAGTTCAATATCAACAACCTTGAGTGGACTAAGGCTATCCTTCTTACAGCGCAGGAGCTCAATTCTCCTGTTATTCTCGGCGTATCCGAGGGCGCAGGCAAGTATATGACAGGCTTCGGCACAGTAGCCGCTATGGTTAAGGCGATGGACGAGTCTCTCGGCATCACAGTACCCGTAGCTCTCCACCTTGACCACGGTACATACGAGGGCTGCTACAAGTGCATCAAGGCAGGCTTTACATCTATCATGTTCGACGGCTCTCACTATCCCTTTGAGGAGAATCTTGCAAAGTCGCAGGAACTCGTAAACGTAGCTCATCAGCTCGGTCTTTCCATCGAGTGCGAGGTAGGCTCTATCGGCGGTGAAGAGGACGGCGTCGTAGGCATGGGCGAGTGCGCAGATCCCGACGAGTGCAAGATGATCGCTGATCTCGGCGTAGACATGCTTGCAGCAGGTATAGGAAATATCCACGGTAAATATCCCGAC
>ONFW01000007.1 GCA_900317215.1 uncultured Eubacteriales bacterium
CAGGCTACAAGTTCCTGAGAAATAAAAGATTGTATGGAGGTAAGAAATCGTCATGAGACAGACATTCCATATAAACTTTATCAAAAATTCCAAGATCTTCTTCTGCATTTCTCTCGGTATTATGCTTGTATGCCTTGTGCTTAACATTTTTGTTTTCCCCACCTTAGTTGACATACAGTTTACGGGCGGTACCATTATCAAGTACAGCTACAGCGGCGACCTCAAGCCTGAGGATATCGAAAAGACCGTGAACGACACCATAAGCGAAAGCGAAGGTCTTAAAAACGACACCATAAGCTACAGCTACAGCGAAAACCTTGCCAAAAGCGAGCAGGACAGCAACAGCAAGATAGTATCCCTCCAGTTCACGGGTAACAAGGCTGTTTCTGTTGAGGATAAGACCTCCATTACCGAGGCACTTGAAAAGGCTTATCCCGACAACACCTTCAAAGAGGCCTCGTCATCATCGGTAGACGCCTCAAAGGGTACAAACTTCTTCTTCAAGTGTCTTGCGGCGGTCATTCTTGCGGCAGTGCTGATGATATTCTATGTCGCTATCAGATTCAGAAAGATCGGCGGTCTTTCCGCAGGCGTCATGGCAGTCGTTGCACTTATCCATGACCTTATCATCGTATATTTTGTTTTCGCAATGTTCCGTATGCCTCTCAACGACAACTTCATTGCCGTTGTTCTCATGATCCTCGGCTATTCACTCAACGATACCATAGTTATCTACGACCGTATCAGAGAGCTGAGGAAAAAGTCCAGCCCCAAAACTCCTATCGGCGATATCGTGAATACCAGCCTTAATCAGTGCATGGTAAGAACGATCTGCACTTCTATAACAACGATCATCGCTATCGGCTCTGTTCTCGTTGTTTCTCTCATCTACAACATCGACTCTATCGTCAGCTTTGCACTGCCGATGATGATCGGTCTTATCTCGGGCTCTTACTCCTCTCTCTGTATTGCTGCTCCTCTGTGGGTCATGTGGAGAAATCATCAGTCAAAGAAAAAGGCTGAAGAAAAAGATAAGAAGCCCTCCTCAAAGAAAAAGAGTAAAAACACAAAGGCTTCTAAGACGACCAAATCGTCATCAAAGAAGGTCACTCTTGAAAAATCGGAGAATACCTCCGCAGAAAGCTGAGATCAGCACAAAGCCAAAGGCTGCCGCAAAAACTGCGGCAGCCTTGTTTTTTCGATACCCCTGAGCAGAACCACACAAACTGCTTTATCAACGGTACGAGGATGATTAATTGTAATACAGACCGCTTATTAATACAGCCTGATAATACCTGATGCGAAAAGATATGCAAGGGTGCCGACAGCGGCTGCACCGAGACAGCCCAGAAGAACAAGAAGAGCCTTAAGCGCCGATCCCGTTTTATGACCCTTTGAGACGGTGAGCGCAGTCACGTTGTCCATGCTACCCTTGCTGATAGCAGCATCAACAAGGACACCAGCAAGGGTGTTCCTGTCGGGTGAGGAGCTTATCAATGAGATCATGTCTTCATCGCTAAGCCCGTCCGTCAGTCCGTCGGAGCAGATGATAAGCACATCATCGGGCTGCATTGATATCCCCTCGTTTCTGAACACAGAGAGCTGCATTTCTCCGGATTCTATTCCTATATGCTGGAAAAGCTGATGACTTCTTCTGTCCCTTGCCGCCTCCTGCTTTGTCATAAGCCCTGCTTCGATCAACTGAGCGGTCACTGTGTGATCCCTTGACAACTGAGTGAGCGTTCCGTTGCGGTAAAGCAGGCATTTGCTGTCGCCTATATTGTATATACTGAGTTTATTTCCGTTTATCAAGGCCGCGGCAAGCGTTGTGCCGGAACGGCTGCCTGTTGACCGCACCATTTCGCAGACCCTTTCATTTGCGGAGAGGACTGCTCTGCAGATATCGTCGCCACGGGGGTGACCTTTACTGTACTCTCCTGCAAGCTCCTGCACTGCAGTAAGCGAGGCTTTGTCTCCGTTCGCTTCTCCGCCCATTCCGTCGGCAACAGCAAAAAGCCCGCCGTCGCTCTCAAAGCACAGCTCCGTTCGCTTTTTCTCCGGCTCGGTGAGAAAAGCGCCGTTTACAAAGTAATTATCCTGATTGCTCTTTCTTGCCTGTCCCATATCACAGCAAAGACTTACCGTTAATCTTTTTCCGCCCAATACTATCACGACATTTCTTGTTTTATTCTGAATTGAACCTCTGAATAATAATATATCACCTTATCCTTGATTTTTCAATATTATTCTATTTCCCGCTGGGTAACTCCTTTTCTGGCGCTGGGTAACTCCTTTTCTGGCGAAAAAAGGGGTTCCCCCGGTCTCGCCTGCCGGCTCGGTCGGTGCTTCTCAGCCTTCGGCTGAGAGGTGTCCACCGGACACCGCGCACCCCTCCCTAAATTCGCTGTGTTTATCTCTATCGGGCAGGAAGTAATATATGCATATGAAGTGAGCGAGCGAGGGCGGAGTGCCTCCGCTGTCGTGTTTTGACGCACAGTTTTTTTAAGCACCCCACCGCCTCGCAGACCGTAAAGGTCTGCTCCGGCTGCGTGTTTCTCCGCACCGACCTTTGTTGTGTAAACGTAACTAAATAGGCACGGAAAGGCTGACAGAATAATAAACTCCGATTTCATAACGAAACAGCCGGAAAGCACGCCATACGGCGTGCGGCAGCGGAGGGAGTATCATGCAAGGCTGTGCCTTGCCCGTGCCGGAAACCGCGGCTTGGAAGTGAAACACGCTTATGAAGTGAGCGAGCGCAGCGAGCGAGGGCGCGAATCGACAGCGCAGGCACTGCGCCGCTGTGTTTGGCTCTGTCTGTTTTCTTTGCAGCACTCAGTCTCAAAGGCAGAAGCAGTATTCATAGCGAAAGTATGCTCACAAAGCGAATGGAATCGACAAATGATCGTAGCGGCAGTATTTACAACAGCCTGAGTCAGTACAAAGAAAAAAGCTCTGACAGAAACATTTTTATAAAAAAATAAATAAAACTATGGAGAAATCGAAAAGCATGTGTTATAATATATATGCAATTTTTTTAAGGAGCTGACAATTATGCAGAATATATGGCATGATATGGATTCCGCAAGGATAACCCCGGAAAACTTTATGGTCGTTATCGAGATCCCCAAGGGCAGCAAGGCCAAGTATGAGCTTGACAAGCAGAGCGGTCTTTTAAAGCTTGACCGTATCCTCCACACCTCAACTCATTATCCTGCTAACTATGGCTTTATCCCCCGTACTTATGCAGACGACCTTGATCCTCTTGATGTTCTTGTTCTCTGCTCCGAGCAGATCATTCCCCTCACTCTGATACAGTGCTATCCGATCGGCGTGATAACCATGCTCGACAACGGAAGAAACGATGAGAAGATCATTGCTATCCCCTTCAACGACCCGACCTACAATGAGTATAAGGACATCGAGGAGCTTCCGTCTCATATTTTTGATGAGATGACTCACTTCTTTAGCGTTTATAAATCTCTCGAAAACAAGGAAACTGTCGTCGATGAGGTCAAGGGCAAGGAAGAAGCTATTAAGATCATAAAAGCGACTATCGAGAACTATAAAGAAAAGTTCAACACTGTATAATCCCTTTGGAAAGGAAATATAACATATTATGGCAAGAAAACTCTCAGAAGAGGAGCTGTTTAATGAAGAAAGCGCTTCAGCTCCGTCCGCTTCTGAAAATGATGCGGACGGAAGCGGAACTAATAAGCCTCAGAAGCGTAAGGTCGTTGTCGTTAATGTACCGAAGAAAAAGAAGCCTCTCAGAACACCGTCACATATCATAAGAATAACAATGATATGGTGCTTTCTCATCGTTTTGTTTCTGCTGACCTCTCCTTTCCTTCAGGTCACCTTTTACATAACCGAGGATATGGAGGTAACTCCTTATATCGAAAAGGCTTATACCACGCTCGCAACACAGGAGGAGATCGACGCCTGCACCAAGGAGCTTAAAGCTGCGCTTGACGGACTTGAAGAGGCTCCGATAGAAGAGGATCCGGACGCCGATCAGAAGACCGAGAACTCTGATGATGCATCATCTGCCGCAAGCAGCGCTGCGGCCTCGGAGCCTTCTCAGACCTCACAGTCCGCCGGAAGCACAGGCGGTGTAAGGGGACTTGATTCGGTATACTATAACTGGACTTATTATATTGCAGAGGGCATCAACTCCGAAGAGCTTGAGGAGCTTATCAGCGAATGTAAGAATATAAACAGGGATATTTATACCGAGGAGAGCCTCGAAAAGCTGAATGAAGCCATGCTCAAGGCTCAGAAGTCGCTGTGCGCCTCTGTATTTGTTTCACAGAATGCTTTGCAGATGATGCTCGGAGGCTCAGTAGGAGAGGCTTTCGGCTCTGCTATATCGCTGACTGATACCTTCCTCAGAGGGCTGTTTGCCTTTGCTCTCGGCATTTTGCCGGTGATAGCGGTGTTTGCTCTTGTTCTTGACAAACACAGGATAGTCAAGAATATCATTGTGCTTGCCGTCTGTCTGCTTGTACTGCTGGATATCTTCTCTTCCATTTATCCGTTCATAGGCATGGGTGCCGTCCTTACGATAGTAATGTACATCATTATCTTTATCATCAATATCTTCGGCTTTTATGCAAGGCAGCAGGAAAAGCACATTGTTAATCATCCGGAGCTTGAAGCAGAGTTCAGCGAAAAGCACCCTCATTTTGTTAAGGCTCTGATAAATCAGAAGAGCTTTGGCGGAGGAGTTACCGTAAGCAAGAACGAGCGTGAACGCGAGGCTGCAAAAAATGCGAAAAAGCGTAATTCCAAAAAGAAAAAGAAGTGAGCGGATATTCCGCCGATATCAGGAAATACTCAAATAAAGGAGTGTATTGCAATGGCTGTTATTGAGATAACGAATACAAATTTTGAAGCTGAGGTTCTGAACAGCGACAGGCCGGTTCTTCTTGATTTCTGGGCGAGCTGGTGCGGTCCGTGCAGGATGCTTTCCCCTGTTGTTGACGAGATCGGAGAGGAAAATCCGCAGATCAAGGTCGGAAAGATCAATGTTGACCAGGAAATGGAGCTTGCTCTGAAATTCAATATCATGAGTATTCCCACACTTATGGTTTTCAAGGGCGGAAAGCCCGTGAAGACCTCGGTAGGAGTTCAACCGAAATCAGCCATTCTTTCAATGCTTGACTGATAATAAAAACACAAAACGGGACTGTCTTATCGCCTGGGTGCGATCAAGAACAGTCCCGTTTTTTTATAAGACGACAAGCTCGTCTATGACATCGGTATAAGCGCTCGGCGGATTTGCTCCCGTGATCCTCTCAACTATCTTTCCGTCCTTGAAAATAATAACAGTCGGGGTAACATCGATAGCAAATACCGATGCAACATCAGGCGACTGCTCAATATCAAGGGCAAGCACGCGGAGAGTGTCATAGTATTCGTCCGCAATTTCTTCTAAAAACGGAATGATCCCCCTGCTCTGAACACACCATTCGGCAAAGAACAGGACCACTGTTATTCCGTGTTCGATCCTGACATCAAAATCGTAGGAATCCACATATATTATATCATCGCTCAAGAGCCTCACCCCTTTTACTGCATTTTTCGATTTCCACAAATGGTATAATCATATCATCGGAGGGAAAGCTTATCTGGTTTTGTTATCATACATTTCTCTGAGCCTGACTGCAAAAAAGCCTATAAACGGAAGCTGCTTCTGCTCAAATCTGAGAGCAGCCCTAATTCCGAATACCATTAGCAAGATATAGGCAAGCGTTATTGCGCTGGTAAGAACGAAGCCGAGCATTGTCTGAAAGGCGGAAGAAAATGACAGGAGCAGAATAATGATCCAATCAAGTATGTACAGAACGGAAAACACTCCGAACAACACCCCGCCCTGATATTTATGAAATCTCAGGTCAGGATTATCTTTCTCAACAGCAAAATGACCAACAATGAAGAGAACAAAGATGTAGGAAATTGCGGACAGGAATTTTATGTTGTCATTTTTTTCACTCATGGCTTGATACATCTCCTCTGATACGGATAATGACTGCAACTATATTTTATTATAGATACGGGAAGAATTCAAGTATTTTTTAATTGCTGAGGGTCAGGCTCACCTGTTCACTTATTCATTCTCCCGCAGCGCCCCGTGATACAGCGTCATTATCATATCCGGCATAACGCGCCCTTTTCGTGAGCGCATTAATTATCCTATATCTTCTCTGTACTCTTGACATAAGGCGGTCAGGTGTTACATATAAATGTTGAGAAAAAGCTAAGAGGAAACACCTCGCTATGAAAGGAATGAAAGCAAAATGGCAGGATACTATCCTGAAGGCAGACTCATCAACACAGCAGAAAATCTCTCCTGTATCCAATCCTTATCAGCTCTTACGGAAGCATGGCATGAGGAGAGAGTGCTTGAGGCAAGAGCTGTGGTATGCGACTGGTCGCATGACCTTATTGTCGATCTGGGAGGGATAAAGGGAATTATCCCCCGTGAGGAGGGCGCAATAGGAATTAGGGAAGGCAGGGTGAGAGATATAGCGCTGATCTCAAGGGTAAACAGACCCGTATGCTTTGTCGTGACCGACATCACAAAAAACGATTCAGGCAGACCTGTTGCGATCCTGTCCCGCAGACTTGCTCAGGAAAAATGTATGAGAGAATATATCTCAAGGCTTGTTCCGGGTGATATCATCGACGCAAGAGTAACTCATCTTGATTCCTTTGGTGCCTTTGCCGATATCGGCTGCGGGATCGTCTCGCTGCTGCCTATAGATTCTATCTCTGTCTCAAGGATAGAACACCCGAGAGAAAGACTCTCTGTTGGTATGGAGATCAAAACGGTGATCCGTTCTATTGATAACGGCAGGATAAGTCTCACTCATAAGGAGCTGCTCGGCACATGGGAGGAAAACGCAAGAGAGTTCAGAGTCGGCGAAACAGTGGCCGGTGTTATACGTTCTGTCGAGGACTACGGAGCCTTTGTTGAGCTAACGCCGAATCTTGCCGGTCTTGCGGAGATGAAGGATAACATCAGGGCAGGACAGCAGGCAAGCGTTTACATTAAAAACATCATTCCCGAAAAAATGAAAATCAAGCTGATAATAATAGACACCTTTGATGATGAGCTCCTACCCTCTTTGCCGAGGTATTTCTATGAGGGAGATCATATGGAACGC
>ONFW01000045.1 GCA_900317215.1 uncultured Eubacteriales bacterium
GGCAACAGCGGTTTCAGCGGTACGGACAGCTTTTCAGGCAACAGCGGCATCGGAGGTACGAACAGCTTTTCAGGCAACAGCGGTTTCAGCGGCACGGACAGCTTTTCGGGCAACAGCGGTTTCAGCGGTACGAACAGCTTTTCGGGCAACAGCGGCATCGGAGGTACGGACAGCTTTTCGGGCAACAGCGGTTTCAGCGGCACGGATAGCTTTTCAGGCAACAACAGCTTCGGGGCAAGCTCTCCGGAGGAGGAATATGATCCTAATGCGCCATTATATCATCCGGAGCCGATGACCTATGACCCGAACGCTCCGCTGTATCACCCTGATAACAGCTTCCCGTCATCTGTACATACAGTGACTGCAGTGCAGCCCAAGAAAAACACCGCGCAGGTGGTGGTTATTGTGGCTGTTCTGCTTGCTGTGGCAGTTGTTCTTGGAATAGTCGGCTATAAAATATTCTTTGAAAAAAAGAATCTGAAGCAGTATTTTGACACCAGAGAGGGACAGGTTACGCTCTCGAAATTGAAAAATGATGTATCTTCGGGCGGCAAAAACATAAAGGAATCAAAGGCATACGTTGAAGGGAACGATATCCTTGTTATTGACGTAACTTCTGCTTTCGGATCGGTCAGCGCAAGCGATAAGGCGGTTCTGGATGAGTATATGGAACTTCTCAAGCCGGGTATGCAGGAGAGTATAAAAAATATAATGGACAGCGAAAAGCTTAAACCGTTTTCCGTCAAGTATGTTTTAAGATTGTCGGGCGGAGAAGTCTTTGCGGAATACACTTTTTCAAGTTGATACAAAAAGGTCAGGGCGGCAATGAAATGCTGCTCTGTTTTTTTGTGGAAAGGGGCTTTCTGTTCGGCTCTGCAGATAAAACTGACGTGACGTATCTCCCGAAAGCTTTTGAATTATTGTAAATATCCACTGGCAGGCACATCGGATTTCAGCGGTTTTAGGAAACTGGTGAGGGGGATAACCCTTTTTTCGCCTGAAAAGTGTTTCCGCCGCATGATTTGCAGGACAAAATTGATTTCCGTGGGTTTTTGTCCTCTTTCTATTGAATATATCGGTCGTATGTGTTATTATTAAATATATGCGTATCATTCCGGCACTGTAGAAAGCATGCATTTTTAAGGAGAATAACGGTGCAGATGATGCCTGAAATTATTACAGAGGTGAATATAATGGCTGATATAATGAGCTTTTCACCGTTATGGGGAGAATGGCATATCAGAGAGCTTGTGGGAAGGGGCTCTTTCGGTGCTGTCTATAAGGCTGAAAAAACAGAATACGGAAACACCTATACCTCGGCTATAAAGCATCTTTCTATCCCTCCTCAGAATATGACAAAGGAAATGCTTGTTTCAGAGGGGATCGCTACTGACGATAAGACTCTCAGCCTTTACTGCGATACTCTCAGGGACCGTATGATAAACGAGATCAATTTCTGCTATACTCTCAGGGGAAATACGAATATCGTTTCCTATGAGGATCATTGTATAATACCCAAGAGCAGCGGGATAGGCTATGATATCTTCATCAGAATGGAGCTTCTCACGGCTCTTCCAAAGTATCTTTCCGAGCATAATATGAACGAGCGCGAGGTGATAAAGCTCGGCATAGAGCTTTGTGAGGCACTGAACGTTCTGCACATGAATCATATTATCCACAGAGATATCAAGCCTGCCAATATTTTTGTGAATTCCAGAGGAGTATTCAAGCTCGGTGATTTCGGAGAATCAAAGGTGCTTTCAAATTCCTCTATGGGAATGACGATAAGGGGAACATATGCCTATATCTCGCCTGAGATATCAAAGGGCGAGGGCGGAAACATCACGGCGGATATATATTCATTGGGTCTTGTTATGTACAGACTTCTCAACGGCAACAGGGCGCCCTTCCTGCCGGTTGCCGGCCAGCCTGTGGATTCCGTTGCTGCTGAAAAAGCAAATATCAGGCGGCTCAAGGGCGAGCCTCTGCCTGCGCCTGCCTTCTGCACGGATCCGATGCTCTCCAACGTGGTTCTTAAAGCGTGTGAGTTCAGAAAGGAGAGCAGGTGGCAGACTCCCGATGAAATGAAAAAGGCTCTTGAGGCGATAAGGGACAGGAGAGGAGTTACGGTAACTCAGCCGTATTCTGCCACATATCAGACAACCGCTCTGCCCGTTCAGCCGGTTCAGACTCCCCAGCCCTCAATGATAGGCGGACAGATGAATTATACCTCGCCTTCGTTCTATAACGCAAGCGTGAGCTATCCTCAGTCGGCTGTTCAGTATCCGGTACAGCAGAAGAAAAAGAGCAGACTTCCGCTTATAATCGGTATTTCGGGTGCGGCTTTGGCAGTCATCATAGCGGTTATAATCATAATCGCTGTTGCAAGCTCCGGCAAAGGGGGCGGCAATCAGACAGACGCTGGCTCAGTTGTAAGCACGCCGAGCACAGTAGTAAGCACACCGAGTGCAGTGGTTAGCACGCCGAGCGCTGTTGTCAGTACGCCGAGCACCGCCTCAACGGGAACGATGACGGTTCGTGAATACTTTGAAACGGACATCGGAAAGGCGGACAAAAAACAGGCGGAGGAAATGGGCGCACAGGAGGAGTCCATAGTGTCTATGACCGTCAGTACCGAAGGCGAGAACACTATGGTCTATGATGTTGTTCTGAACGCCATAGCTGTTACCGATGAACAGAAGCAGCTTATGGAGCAGAATATGGAACAGCAGAGAGCATCCGTTCAGAATATGATAAAAACAGTCATGTTGAACTTTGGAGTATCGCAGTTTGACGTGGTTTACAGATACAGAACAAAAGACGGAAGCCTTATATCGGAATTCAGGATAGCGCTGTGATGCGACGCAAAAGCAGGAAGACCCGTGTTTTCCTGTTTTTCGTTTACAGGACGCAGAAAAATGATAGGAGTGTAGATGATGTCTGATATCATGTCGTTTTCTCCGCTGTGGGGCGAATGGTACATAAAAGAGCTGATAGGCAAGGGTACCTTCGGTGCAGTATATAAAGCAGAAAAAAACGAATACGGAAATACATATACCTCGGCGGTGAAGCACATCTCCATTCCGAATGACAGCATGAATGCCGAGGCGCTCATAACCGAGGGGGTTGTTTCGGACGAAAAGTCGGTGCTTGTCTATTACGATGCTGTGCGGGACAAAATGATAAAGGAGATAAACTTCTGCTACGCTCTCAGGGGCAACACAAATATTGTTTCCTATGAGGATCATTGCATTATCCCGAAGACTGACGGTGTGGGCTATGATATCTTTATCCGTATGGAGCATCTTGCGGCTCTGCCAAAGTATATGCGTGAGCATGAGTTCGGAGAAGCTCAGGTGATACAGCTCGGAATTGATATATGCTCGGCGCTTGAGGTGCTTGATAAGCATAATATAATCCACCGTGACATAAAGCCCGCAAATATCTTTGTCAATTCCGTTGGGGTATATAAGCTCGGAGATTTCGGTGAATCAAAGGTGCTTTCCAATACCAATGCGGGAATGACCGTGAGAGGCACATATACCTATATGGCGCCCGAGATATCAATGGGGAAAAATGCGGATATCACTGCGGATATCTATTCTCTCGGTATAGTAATGTACAGGCTGCTCAACGGCAATAAGCCGCCGTTTGTTCCGACAGATATGACTGCGGTCGATTCTCAGACCGTTGAGGCGGCAAATATAAGAAGATTCAGGGGAGAAAAGCTGCCCTTGCCTAAATACTGCACAAATCCGGGGCTTTCTCAGATAATAATGAAGGCGTGTGAGTTTCTTCCTGCCGACAGGTGGAATAAGCCTGTGCAGATGAAGAAGGCTCTCGAGGCTCTGCTCGAGCAGGGGAAAGGCTCTGCTCCCTCCGTTCAGCCGCTGCCGGTGTCTGTACAGCCCGGGGCAAGGAGCGCTGAACCCGAAAGAAAGGGCGGCAGACTAAAGATAATCATACCGATAATTGCTGCCCTGATAATCGCTGCCGCGGCGACTGCTGCTGTAATCATCATCAACAGCAGCAATAATGCAGGGCCGGCAGACGGCAGCGCCGCATCAGACGATCTGCGCAGCTCAACGGTAAGCACGGTGCAGTCAGACGCTTCATCTCCCTCACCGCAGAGCAGCCTTGAAAGCTCGGAGGTGCAAAGCAGTGCCGACGCTTCATCGGAGCAGAGCGGAACTGAGAGCTATGTATCTACATCTGCTGAGCTTTCATCAATAAGCATCAGCTCGATGCCGTCAAAAACTGAGTATTCTTTGGGAGAACGCTTCGAGTCCGACGGAATGGTTATAGAAGCGCAGTACAGTGACGGTACAAAAGGGATAATACCCTCAGATGACTGTGAGATAAGCGGCTTCGACTCGTCGGCTGCAGGACAGAATACTATCAAGGTGAGCTATGGCGGCAGGACTGCGGAATTTACCGTAGAGATAAGGAATGTGCCGGATGATTATATTAACAGTGGAAAATGCGGAGAATCTCTCAGCTTTACCGTCAGCAAGGACGGTGTGCTGACGATCAGCGGCAGCGGAGATATGGAGGACTACCGTCTCGGATATGTGGTGCTTGAAAATAATTCCGTCGTGGTAAGATGCTCTTATCCCTGGGCGGATCAAAAGGACGATATCAAGAAGGTCATTGTTGAGGACGGAGTGACCTCTGTAGGAGAATATGCCTTCTATGAGTTTGCATCTCTTACAGGCATTGAGCTGCCCTCAGGCTTAAAAAGGATTGGTGCGGATTCGTTCAGAGGCTGTCAGGCGCTTGAAAGCCTGACCATTCCTGCCGCTACGGAGACGATAGGAGAGGAAGCCTTTTTAAACTGCAAGAGTCTGCGTGAATTAAATGCGGAGCAGTCGAACAAGATATACTCGTCCGAAAACGGAGTGCTTTACAGCAAGGATAAGCGCACACTTATTAAATGCCCTGAGGCTAAGCAGGGAGGACTGACGATAGCTGACGGAGTGACCGTGATAGAAAGCTGGGCTTTTGATAACTGCGGCAGGCTTACCGAGATAATACTGCCCAAGGGGCTGGAGACGATCAGAAAATATGCCTTTTCAGGTTGTAAGGGCGTTTCGTATATAGAAATACCGGATTCGGTGAAAATGATAGAGGGCTCGGCCTTTAGATATTGGCAGAGCAGCCAGCAGATAAGCTTCCCGGGGATCTCAACGCCGCCTGATAGCTGGGACCAGGGCTGGGACAATGACTGCAAGGCGGAGATACTATGGTACGGCGCTTACGGCTGAAAAGGAGAATGAGGATATGAACGAGATATTAAAGGCTATACGCGAAAGAAGAAGCATCAGAAAATTCAAACCGGATCCCGTTCCGAGGGAGCTGATTAAGGAAATAGCAGAGGCAGGCACCTATGCGGCAAGCGGCAGATGTATGCAGTCGCCTATAATAATCGCAGTCACCGATAAAGCACTTCGTGACGAGCTTTCAAAGGTCAACTGTGAGATAGGTGGCTGGGACAGCGGCTTTGATCCCTTTTACGGCGCGCCCGCAGTTCTGATAGTGCTTGCGGACAAGAGCCGTCCGACTTACTTATACGACGGCAGTCTTGTTATGGGAGAAATGATGCTTGCCGCTCATTCCCTCGGGCTGGGAAGCTGCTGGATACACAGAGCCAGAGAGGAATTTGAAACGGAAAAATACAAACAGCTTCTTTCTTCTCTCGGCATAGTGGGCGAATATGAGGGGATAGGGCATTGTGCTATTGGTTATTATGATGCGCCTGCTCCCGCTGCTGCCCCGAGAAAGGAAAACAGGATATTCTTTATCTGATCCTGAATAGAATGAGTTTGTTGCGGCATGGAGCCGGCGCCTCTGGCTGCTGGGGTAAGATAAAAAATTCCGCACAAACTGAAGCTATGAATATTGTTAAGTTAAAATCGCATGAGGGCGCAAAAACGAACAGGGAGCGCAGGCTTTGCGCCTCCTTAAGGTTGGGAGCATGAGATAGAATGAAAAATCTACTGTCTTTGATAAATGAACAGAAATCAGGCTTTTCAAAGGGTCAGCGCCTTATTGCCGGATTTATAACGGAGCATTACGATAAGGCTGCGTTTATGACAGCCTCAAAGCTCGGAAGCACAGTCGGCGTGAGTGAATCTACAGTAGTGCGCTTTGCTACGGAGCTGGGCTATGACGGCTACCCGAAAATGCAGAAGGCTATGCAGGAGATGATAAGGGACAAGCTCACCTCAGTACAGCGCATTGAGGTTACACAGAGCCGTATGAGCGGAGGAAACGTGCTCGAAAGCGTGCTGAACAAGGATATCGAAAAGATACGCAGAACACTTGAGGAGACCTCGAAGGAGGATTTTGAAAATGCGGTGAGCGCCGTATCGCGGGCAAAGACTATTTATATCTTTGCAGTGCGCAGCTCTGCTGCCCTTGCGTCCTTTTTGGGATATTATTATTCTCTGATCTTCGAGAATGTCAAGGTGATAAGCAACTGCGGCGAAACAGAGGTTTATGAAAAGCTTTTCAGGATCTCGTCTGATGATGTTATAATCGGGATAAGCTTTCCGAGATATTCAAACGCTGCTATTCAGGCAATGACCTTTGCGAAAAAAAGAGGCGCCAAGGTCATAGCTCTTACTGACAGCATGGCAAGCCCTCTTGTTTCGGTTTCGGACTATGTGCTTATTGCCAAAAGCGATATGGCGGCAGTGGTCGATTCTCTTGTTGCTCCGCTGAGCATGATAAACGCCCTCATAGTGGCTACCGTGCTTAATATGGAAAGCGAGGTAAAGCATACCTTCGGAATGCTCGAGAGTATCTGGCAGGAGTACGATGTTTATCAGAACAACAGAAAGGATGAAGCCGATTGACTGCAAGAAATGTGGCTGTGATCGGAGGCGGCGCAGCAGGAATGCTCGCCGCTGTTTTTGCTGCAAAAGCAGGAGACAGAGTAACGGTTTTTGAGAAAAACCAGAAAATAGGCAGAAAGCTCTATATCACGGGCAAGGGCCGCTGCAACCTGACAAACAACTGCGACGCAAAAACCGTTATTGAGAATACTCCGACGAACGGCAGGTTCCTCTACAGTGCGCTGAATCGTTTTTCCCCTGCCGATACTATTGCGTTCTTTGAGGAAAACGGATTGCCTGTAAAGACAGAGAGAGGAAAAAGGGTTTTTCCTGTTTCCGACAAGGCGGCTGATGTTGTCGATACTCTGCTGAGAGCAGCCAAGAAAGCCGGTTGCCGTATAATACACGACAGAGTATCCGATATCATTATAAAGGACGGCAGCATAAAGGGTCTTGTTGCTGCCGGAAGGAGCCTTGAATTCGATAAGATTATCGTAGCCTGTGGAGGAAAATCATATCCACTCACGGGCTCTACGGGCGACGGCTACAGCTTTGCAAAAAAAGCAGGGCATACCGTTACACCGCTCAGAGCGTCTCTTGTTCCGCTTGAAACAGAGGAAAGCATTGATAAGGAGATGAACGGTCTTCTGCTGAAAAACATCTCGGTGACCGTCACCGATACGAAAAACAATAATAAAAGGATATACACCGATCAGGGTGAGCTGCAGTTTATGAGCTACGGCGTTTCGGGTGCGGTGGTGCTCAGCGCGAGCGCACATCTCAGGGAAATGGAGAGGGGCAGATATAAGCTTGTGATAGACCTGAAGCCTGCTCTGTCCGAGGAAAAGCTCGAAGCCCGTCTTTTAAGGGAGCTTGCATCACGGAATAAAGAGAGCCTTTTTCAGCTCATGCGTTCTCTCCTGCCTGCGGAAATGATAAAATGCTTTATCAGTGCTGCCGGACTGTCCGCAAGCAAAAGCTGCAGTGAGCTTACGAGAGAGGAGAGAAGGAGGATAACTGCGCTGCTGAAGCGCTTCACCCTGACGATAAAGGGAACAAGACCTGTTGAGGAGGCTATCGTTACTTCGGGAGGCGTCTCTGTGAAGGAGATCGACCCAAAAACAATGCAGTCCAGGCTTGTGAAGGGGCTGTATTTTGCCGGAGAGGTGATAGATACGGATTCCTACACGGGCGGCTTCAATTTGCAGTGTGCATTTTCGACGGGCGTGCTTGCCGGAGAAAACTAAGGAGGAACAGATAGATATGGGATTTCAGGACGATTGGATAATGAGACAGATAGACATGGTAGCTCGTTTTGTGGCAAATCTCGTTTTTAGCAAAAATGAGATCACATATCAGCCCGAAGACTCAGAAATACTTTCCCACACTGACAGTCTGCATCTGAAGCTGTTGGAGATGATAAGAGAGGGGAGGATAGGCGAGGCTGAGGATATGCTCTTTGACAATATAGAATTTTCTGATAAGTATATTGAGCTTTCCACAGACTTTTACAGGAGACTGAACTCTATGACGGACAGTGAGCTTGATGCCGGAGATTTTTCCCGGGAGGAGATATTTGACGGCTACACGGAGATCATGATGCTGCTGGGTGTTCCTGTGGAGCAATTCATCACCTGATCTGCGCATTTTTACTATGGTCAGGACATCAAAAATCGAAAATCGAAAGTCTGCAAAGAAAAATTAAAAAAGGTCTTGACAAACAGAACAGAAAGTAGTATTATAATAAAGTCGCTGAGAGATACGGCAATGCAGAGCCGATCATGATGCGGATATGGGAGCATAGCTCAGCTGGGAGAGCATCTGCCTTACAAGCAGAGGGTCATAGGTTCGAGCCCTATTGTTCCCACCATGAGGTCCGGTAGTTCAGCTGGTTAGAACGCTAGCCTGTCACGCTAGAGGTCGACGGTTCGATCCCGTTCCGGATCGCCATATGCCTTTGTAGCTCAGTCGGTAGAGCAGGGGACTGAAAATCCCCGTGTCGGTGGTTCGATTCCGCCCGAAGGCACCATAAA
>ONFW01000063.1 GCA_900317215.1 uncultured Eubacteriales bacterium
AATGCAAGGTGTCATGACAAGCTCATACTGAACATACAGCCCGATCCGGGCAAGATCTGGAGACTTCTGAAAAGCTGTGAGGACGAGAGCTTTCATGTGCCGGAATACGAGGACTTTCTGCCGGATATGTCGCACAAGATCAGACACGGAACGGCGCTTTGCGCCTCTGCGGAATATCAGAGCAGAACAGTCGGCACATCAATGACGGTAGCTCAGAGTGAGAGCTGCGCCGTGATAGGTGCGGTGTGTGCATCAAAGGAGCTGCAACGAACCGGCATTGGCTCGTTCTGTATGAGGGAACTTTGCTGCAGACTTGGCGGCAGAACGATATATATTATGCGGAGCAGGGATGAAAACGAAGGATTTTACAGCTCTCTCGGCTTTGAAAACAGAGAGAGCTTTTATATTACAAAACGATAAAGGAAAAAGGAAAAAACAATGAATAACGGATTTTACGATATTGACCCGAAGATACTTTCAGCCTCACAGGAGGCAATGAAGCTTTGCAGACCCTATCTCGACATAACAGACGAGATAACAGAATATAACCAGCAGAAAATGCTGCTTGCCTTTCAGCATGCAAGGGTGAGCGAAAGCTGCTTTGCCGCCTCAACGGGCTACGGCTACGGCGACAGAGGACGCGAAGCGCTCGATCAGGTGTTTGCTGAGGTGCTGGATACCGAGGACGCTCTTGTACGCCATAATTTTGCAAGCGGCACCCATACCCTTACTGTCGCACTTTTCGGAGTTCTGCGTCCCGGCGATACTATGGTATCCGTAACAGGTCTGCCATACGATACCCTTCAGGGAGTAATAGGCCTCGGCGCCCCATCCTGCGGTTCCCTCAGAGAATTCGGAATCAACTACAGACAGATAGACCTTCTCCCCAACGGCAGGGTAGATACCGAAGCTATGAAGTCTCAGATCGACCCTTCCGTTAAAATGGTATATATACAGCGTTCAAGGGGCTATTCTTTAAGACCTACCCTTACCGCAGCGGAGCTTGATGAGATCGCTTCTCTTGCTCACAGACTTGCTCCCTCCTGCATCGTAATGCTCGACAACTGCTACGGCGAATTTGTAGAAAAGACCGCTCCGGGCAAGCTCGGCATAGACCTTATGGCAGGTTCTCTTATCAAAAATCCCGGCGGCGGTATCGCACCCACGGGCGGCTATATTGCAGGAAAAAAGGAGCTTGTAGAAGCCTGCAGCTACCGTCTGACCACCCCCGGCACGGGCAGGGAGATCGGCTGTACCCTCGGTAACAACCGTGAGCTTTTTATGGGCGCCTTCAACGCTCCTCATGTTACCGGTGAGGCGGTAAAAACTGCGATCTTCACCTCCGCCCTCTACGAACTTTTAGGCTATGAGGTCACTCCACGCTATACCGAGGTGAGAGGAGACATCATTCAGGCTATCCTGCTCGGAAACGAGCAAAGACTCATAAGCTTCTGTCAGGGAATACAAAAGGCCTCTCCTATTGACGCCTTTGTCACGCCCGAGCCATGGGATATGCCGGGCTACGACAGCAAAGTTATTATGGCGGCAGGAGCATTTACTCTCGGCTCGTCAATAGAGCTTTCCGCAGACGCTCCCCTTCGTGAGCCCTATGCCGTATGGATGCAGGGCTCGCTCAACTTTCACACAGGAAAGTTAGGCGCAATGCTTGCTGCCTCGGCAATAGAAGGATAATTACATATTCCCGCCTGCAAACGCGCCTGCGGATAACCCGACCTCATAAAAAAGACGTCGCTTAAGCCGCTGTTCTGTCCTGCGGCACCTTCAGACCGAAAAAAGGATGTGATGCTGTGCATTCCTCAGAATTTCCCGTCAGAAAAAATGCAAAGCAGAGCTATAAGGAACGGCTCGGCTTTGCCGTATCGCTCTGTTCGCTTGCGGGTCTTGTGTGCATAGCCATTCACATTCTTTTTCTCTATATCTTTCACGATTCACCAAGCTCCTTTCCTGAGCAATATATCAATGATATGATCGTCTACGTCACCTCAATGCTGCTGCCTGCTCTCATCCTCGGCTATCTTGGTAACGGGGTCAGGACCTACTTCACTCCGACAGAAAAAAAACTCCCAGCCGGACACTGCGTTCTGCTTGTTCTGTTCGGCTTCAGCGGATGTATTTTCTTCAATGATATAGTAAGCATTCTGGACGGTGTTCTTCCTCAGGCCGGATCTGCTACGATATATATTTCTCCGGACTTCGGCAGTTTTTTTATCATTCTCATTTCAAGCGCATTATTTCCTGCTATCTGTGAGGAGGTCTTTTTCAGAGGCTATATCTATTCAACTCTGTCACGCTTCGGAGCAGGCTATGCTGCGCTTGTTTCCGCACTTTTCTTCGGTCTGATGCATTTTTCTCTTACGCAGATGCTTTTTGCCTTTCTCTGCGGCTTTATGTTCGGCTATATCAGATATATCTCACAGAACTTCATTCTGACTGTGATAGTTCACTTCCTCAATAATGCGTTCTCAACCGTCAGCACTTTCATCAGGCTGACCTGCAGCATTAACGCTTATCAGATCTACAACATAATAGCTCATGCGATCTTCATGCTCATGCTTGTAGGCTCAGCCACGCTGCTCTCCCTCTGCGGAATAAGACTTCTCCTTTTCAGAAAAAGAAAGGCTCCACTGTCTTTCGGAAAAAAGCTGCTGCATACAGCGGCCTCTCCTGCTTTTCTTGTTTTCCTTGCTGCTGCGGCAGCAGAAAAATTTATCTGACAGATAATGGCGGTGAATAATTTGACAAAAGACGAAAGATACATGAAAGAGGCACTTCGCCTTGCCTTTGAAGCCGCTGACAACGGAGAAGTCCCCGTAGGCGCAATAGTAGTATGCGGCGACAGGATAGTAGGCAAAGGCTTCAACAGATGCGAAAGCCGGAAAAGTGTCCTTTGCCATGCGGAGCTTGAAGCAATAAACGAAGCCTGCAGATCAATGGGAGGGTGGCGCCTCGAGCAATGTGAGCTTTATGTCACTCTCGAGCCGTGTCCCATGTGCGCCGGCGCCGCTATCAATTCAAGGCTCAAGCGTGTGATTTACGGCGCCGATGATAAGATCTCGGGGTCGTGCCGCAGTATCAGCGAGCTTTTTTCTCTGCCCTACCCCCATACGCCCGAGTTGAGCGCAGGAGTTCTTGAAGCAGAATGTTCCCGGATACTCTCAGATTTCTTCTCTCGGCTGAGAGCGAACGGCAGCAATGCCAGGACAGGGCTGTTCATTGCCCCCGAGGGCGTATTGTGGAGCGGTGCTTCTCTCTTTCCAAACGCAAAAGAGGTTCTCGGGGAGCTTGCAGATAAATACTGTCTGTGTCTTGTGAGCAGTCTGCCTGCAGACAATCTTTCCGAACTGATCGACAACTACGAGATCAGCCCCTTTTTCTGCGGATTTGAATCGACCTATCGGACAGGTCTCTCCATGCAGGATAGCATAAGGCTGCTGATGCGCCGCACAGGAATAAAGAGGGCGTTTTTTCTCGGCTGTTCAGAGGAGGACAGGGTCTGCTCCGAGTGTGCAGGACTGAGCTTTCTCCATGCAGCATACAGCGGTAAAAAAACAAAAAAGCCCCGCCCTTCTATACAAAGCCTGACAGAGCTCCCGGCT
>ONFW01000228.1 GCA_900317215.1 uncultured Eubacteriales bacterium
CAGCTCATCATGCTGCTGCTCACCTTCATATTCAGAGGCAGAAAAAGACCTGCTGCAGTGCTGTGTATAATTATCCTGCTGTTCTATATGGCTGTTACCGGATTTTCTCCGTCGGTCACAAGAGCAGGGATAATGCAGATAGCTATGCTTCTGGCTGCGGCTCTTTTTAAACGAGCTGATCCTTTGAATGCACTCGGACTATCCGTACTGATAATGACAGTCTGCGACCCCTTTTCCGCAGGCGATGTCGGACTTCTGCTGTCATATTCTGCGACTCTCGGTATACTTCTGTTATCAGGCAGGATATCGTCCTTTCTCGGAAATATTATATATCCGTTTATCAAAAAGCATACGGAGGTTTTCAGGGCATCCTTCACTATCTGTGCAAAGGGAATAGTATCTGCGTTTTCGGCGTCCGTTTCTGCTTTTGTGTTTGCCCTGCCCGTTGTTATTCTTTATTTCAGAGAGATAGCTATCTATTCTGTACTTACCAACCTCCTTGTGTTTGCGGCTATACCGCTGATGATAGGCTCCGCATTTCTGATGCTCGTTTTTGACCTGAGCTTTGTGCTGTCCTTTCTTGCCGTTCCCTCAGGATATTTCTCCGCTGTTCTTGCGGAATATATCTGCTCGGTATCAGACTTTGCTGCGGCACTGCCTTATGCGGTGATAAATGTGTCCCAGAGCTTTGTTCCGTTATGGCTGTTTTTGATGATAGCACTTGCGGCTGTGCTTTATCTGATGAAGAAGCTCCGCAGAAGGGTGAGCATTTTTGTGTTTACCCTTGTGCTGACCTTTGTGTTCTGTTCGGCGGTATCTGCTCTGATGAACAAGGAAATAACGAGAATAGCTGTTCTCGACACGGGAGAGGGTCTTACCGTTGTGGCGGTAAGAGACAGCGGCGCACTTGTTTTTTGCTGCGGCGGTAATAAAAGCATGGAGAGAAAGCTTACGGATTATCTCAATGGAACGCTGACAGATGAAATATCCTTATTGCTGCTGACGGATAACAGATATACCACCTCTAATTATGCGGCGGATATTCTTAAGGACTACAGGGTCGGACTGCTTGAGGTGTACGATGAAGAGAGCTATAAAAAGGATGTACGAGACTGTTTTGACCTTGCCGGAAGCAGGCTGAGCCATGTATCCGAACAGTCCCCTTACAACCGGGTAGTTATCGGAGATACTGTTGTCGGAAGCCTTTCAGACGGAGAAAACAGGGCTGTGCTTGCGGAGCTGAGCGGATTTCGTCTGCTGATCTGTACTGACAGAACAGACTGTGAGCAGCTCCCCGAGGAATGGAAGCAGGCTGACTGCCTTGTTGCGGGCGGCAGAGTATTCCACACAGGAGAGATAGACTGTAAAACAGTAGTAGTATCAGGAAAAGAAACGGATAAGATAACCAGGAAAGCGTATGAAAAACGTGATGATATATACTATACCTTCAGCGGAGGAAATATAGTTATAAGGGTCGATAAGAATAATAATACGGAAATAAGGAGAGAGGAGCTTTGGCTAAGCTGAGTGAACAGGAGTTTAAAAAAATGCTTTCATCAGGCATTCCTGACAAGCTTTATCTGATATACGGTGAGGAAAAATATCTTGTAAAGGGCTACACAGGCAGACTTGTTGAGAAGGTCGCAGGGAAGAAGCCTTCTGATCTTGATTTTGTAAGGCTGGGTGCTGAAACCCCTCTTGAGGAGATCTTTTCAGCAAGCGAGCAGCTCCCGATACTTTCGGAATACAAGTGCGTCGTTGTGAGCGATTATAATATTGAAGCTCTTTCGGAAAACGACCTAAAGCTTCTTTCAGAATACTGCGAGGATACCTCACCCTCCACGGTGCTTATCTTCACAATGCCGACTCTCGTTACCGAACAGAAAAAAGGGGGAGGCAAAGCAGCTTCAAAGCTCTCTAAATTTGTCGGAACGGTCAGCAAATACGGTACAGTGGTCGAGTTCTCAAAAAGGGACGGCTCTGCGCTTGAAAAGCAGTTGATCTCCTGGGCTGCAAAGCAGGGCTGTGAGCTTTCCGCAATGAATGCATCGAAGATAATAAGCATGTGCTCAACAGATATGACCGCTCTTAAAAACGAGGTGGATAAGCTGTGTGCATATACGGGAGAAGGAAGGATAACTGAGGAGGCGATAAAGCTCCTTGTAACAAGGAATACTGAGGTGCGGATCTTTGCACTTTCCGACTGCATAGCCTCGGGGGACTATAACGGCGCATATATGCAGCTATACGGTCTTTTCGGGCAGAATGAGAAGCCCGAGGTGATACTCTCGGTGCTCAGCTCGGTATATATGGATATGTACAGGGCAAAGGTCGCAGCCGAAAGCGGAAAAAGCATATCAGAGCTTGCCTCCGATTTCAAATATGGAAAAAGAGAATTTTTACTCAAAAATGCGGGAAAAAGGGC
>ONFW01000140.1 GCA_900317215.1 uncultured Eubacteriales bacterium
ATCTCGGATACAGCTTTGTCACTACCTCATTATCACCCGAGCCTTCATATTTCCAGTTGTTTCCTTCAACAAAAAACAGCTCAGGATAGACGCCCCTGACAATTATTGTAATACCGTTCATTTCTGTCCTTGACAGCTTCCATTCAGATACGTCTATAGTATCGTCAAAATTCATATAGGCCTCCCTGAGCTTTTTTATAAGAGCAGGGTGTGAGCGTGTCGTGGTGGTTCTGTTGTCATCAGTATAACCGCTGGTTATATACTTGAAATCAAATTCATAATCGATCATACCGTCCTTGGTTTGTACCGCGGCAGAAGCTCCCGTCACAGCACACGATACCGCAGCAGAAAAAGCCAGAGATACCGCCAACAGCTTTTTAAATACAGTCCTTTTTGCCATAAGCTTCACTCCATTCATTTTTATGACTCAATTATACTATTAATCACATTTACTGTCAATTATGCCTGAGAACGTTTGTAAGGGTTGATATTTCCGAGATAAAAGAGTAGAATATAAAATGAAGAGCCGAGGCATAGGATCGGCTGAATAATATCAAAAGGAAGGCGATAATCATGGCACAAAATCCGGTAGTGACTATCACAATGGAGGACGGAAGGGTCATCAAGGCAGAGCTTTATCCCGAGGTTGCTCCCAACACGGTCAACAATTTCATAAGCCTTATCAATAAGGGCTACTATAACGGCCTGAGCTTTCACAGAGTCATTTATAACTTCATGCTGCAGGGCGGCTGCCCAGAGGGTACAGGACGAGGCGGTCCCGGATATCACATCAAGGGAGAGTTCTCTCAGAACGGCTTCAAAAACGATCTCAAGCATACCGCAGGCGTCCTCTCCATGGCAAGAACAATGATCCCCGATTCCGCAGGCTCACAGTTTTTCATCATGCATAAGGACGCTCCGCACCTCAACGGCGCTTACGCCGCCTTCGGAAAGGTCATCGACGGCATGGAGGTAGTAAACGAGATAGCTGAGTGCGATACCGATTTTTCAGACAAGCCGCTCGACCCTCAGATCATGAAAACCGTTACTGTTGACACCTTCGGCGTTCAATATCCGGAGCCTGAGAAGGTCTGACATAAGGGAAACTTTAATAATAATTCAGCAGCCCGCAAAGCTTGAGCGGGCTGCTGTTTTTTTGCCGGAAATCATCGGCATTATTTTCCGTTGTTATTCCTTATTAATTATTCTGCCTGTGCAGAAGCCGTCCTCAGCTTTTTCTATCAGAATATCCGCCACCTTGCCGATACAGTTTTCGTCCGCCTTGATAAACACGGGAGTATAATTCATTGTGTAGCCCTCATACATACCGTTTTTATTGCGGGATTCGATAAGCACCTGCTCTATCCTTCCTACCTGCGAATCAAGAAATGCTTTCATTCCCTTTGCTGCGACCCTTGCCATTGCCGACGCCCTCTCCTTTTTGACCTCCGGCGAAAGCTGTCCCTGCGCTCTGTCTGCTACAGTACCCTTTCGTCTCGAATACGGGAAAATATGTACCCGAGCAAAACCAGTATCTTCAACAAATTTAAGGGATTCCTCAAACTCCTCCTCCGTCTCACCGGCAAAGCCGACCATGACGTCTGTCGTTATTGACGGATTATCAAACACCGAACGTATATTATTCACTATCTCCGAATACTCCTCAACTGTATAGTGTCTGTTCATTCGCTTGAGGGTCTCATTACAGCCACTCTGCAGAGCAAGATGAAACTGCGGGCAGAAGTTTTTGTAACGTGAAAGCAGCTTCAGCGTTTCTATATCCATAGATTCCGGCTCGAGAGAACCGAGCCTTATCCTCACATCGGCGCTCTCGCAGGCTGCGGTTACTGCATCGGAGAATTTCAAGCCGTTATCACTTCCGAAGGAAGAAAGATTTATGCCTATCAGTACGACCTCCTTATAGCCGTTTGCGGCAAAGGCCTTTACCTCGTCACGGATATATTCAAGCGAGCACGACCTCACCCTTCCCCTTGCGTAGGGTATTATACAGTATGAACAGAAGCGGTTGCAGCCGTCCTCTATTTTCAGAAAGGCTCTCGTGCGGTTCACAAAATCATCTACAACAAGAGCCTCATACGGGTCACTGCGGCAGTAGTTTTCTACGGATACGAGCCTTTCACCCCCGGCAAGATACTCTTTCAGCACCGGTATAATATCCTTTCTGCGCTTATTGCCGAGAACTATATCCACCTCCGGCAGCCTGTCTCCCGATTCCGGAAACGCCTGTGCCATACAGCCGGTAAGCACTATTATGCCGTCCGGGTTTTCTCTGCGCAAACGGTGTATCAGCTTGACCGCCTTCTGCTCGCTCACCCTTGTAACGGCGCAGGAGTTTATTACGGAAATATCCGCCTTTTCGTCTTCGTTGACTGTCTGATATCCGTTTTCGGCAAGCTCCCTGAGCATTGCCTGAGATTCAAACTGATTCACCTTGCAGCCCAAGGTCAGAATTTTCACTTTCATACAGCCGCCTCCCAATATTGTCATTAAGGACTAAAATTTACGACAGAACAGGCAATTTATAGTCCATGATACAAAATTGTCGTAAATGCTCTTTTTAGTTATTTTTTTGTTGACCTATGGGTCTTTTATTGATAGAATTATAGCAGAACAGGCGCCCTTGACGGGATATCATAAAGAAAATAACACCGAAAGGACTGGGTCAGAATATGTACAGAACAAAAATTTTTTTGAAGGACCTTACAAGCGTAAAGCATTTTGCAGCTATGACGGCAAAATATGACAAGCTCAAGATCAACCTTATTTCTGATATATATACTATTGATGCTCATTCTCTTATCGGCATTATCAGCCTTGACATTTCCGATCCGATGATACTCGAGCTGCCAGACAGCGACCCTCCCGAGGAGCTTCTTTCAGATCTCGCTCCCTTCCTCTGCAGCGAAGAAGCCGTTGTTGAGTGTCAGGCGGAATAATCAAGCTATTCAGGCACGGATCACCGTGCCTTTTTTGTTTTAGCTATCAGTCCTCTTCAAGCCTGAGACTGATCTGCTCCCATTCGGAATAAAGCCTGTCAAGCTTTTCCTGCTCCTCCGCTGTTTTCTGTGTCAGCAGGAGAGTTTTTTCATAATCGCATGAGTTCTCAGGGTCATTGAGAGCTTCATCAAGCTCCGACATCAGGTTCTCCTGCTCCGATATCTCCGTTTCAAGCCTTGCAAGTCTTGCCTTGTCTCTGCGTCTCTGAGCGTCGCGCTCCTTCTTGTTCTTATATTCAGGCTGTTTCTCCTCCGCAGATGCGGGGGAGCTTTTTTCTTTCTCATCAAAGGGTCTGAACTTCTGCAGAAAGCTCTCATAATTTCCCTCATATACCTGAATGCCCTCACTTGTGAGATAGAATATCTTATCCGCAAGACTGTTGATAAGATATCTGTCGTGAGATACAATAAGCAGCGTACCCTCATATCCTGAAAGCGCAGTCTGTAGCGCCTCGCACGAGTTTATGTCCAGATGATTAGTAGGCTCGTCAAGTAAAAGAAAATTTGCCCTTGAAAGCATAAGCTCTGTCAGAAGCACCTTTGCCCGTTCTCCTCCGCTGAGCGACGACAAAGGCTTGAATACATCATCGTTTTTAAAAAGAAGTCTTGCAAGAGTGCTTCTTATCTCGGTGTTAGTCATAGACGGGAAGATGTCCGATATTTCCTCAAAGACGGTCTTACTGCTGTCCATACCGCTTTGTATCTGGTCATAATAGCCCTTTTTAACTCCCACGCCAAAGCGTATCCTTCCGCAGTCCGCCTGATACTGCCCTAACAGGGTCTTTATAAGAGAGGTCTTTCCACAGCCGTTGGGGCCTAATATGAATATCCTTTCTCCCCTGTGTATCTCCATAGAAACATTTCTGAATATCGTATGCTCCCCAAAGCTCAGAGCCAACCCGTTCACATCAAGAACATCCTCGCCGCTCTGCCCGTTTATTCCCAGTTTCAGGGTCATTGAATCAGGGGTCCTGTCGGGTCTTTCAAGATTTTTTTCAAGCCTGTCTATTATTTTCTGCTTGCTCTCGGCAGTCCTGATGTTTTTTTCCCTGTTCCACCTGCGCTGCTGCTCAATTATTCCTTCGAGTCTGTTTATTTCCTTCACGGTATTGTCATAGACCCTCTGAGCAGCAAGTCTTCTTTCGTCCCTTTGCGGCAGATATGCCGAGTAGCCTCCCTTATATACCGTCATCTTCTTATTTTCAAGCTCAAAAGTCCTTGTCGTGACCTTATCAAGAAAATATCTGTCATGAGATATTACAATATAAGCACAGCCCGAGCTTGTAAGATACTCCTCAAGCCATTCAACCGAGTGAGTATCGAGATGATTGGTCGGCTCGTCAAGCAGAAGAAGGTTAGCGCCGCACAAAAGCAGCTTTGCAAGCTGCAGCTTGGCACGCTGTCCTCCGCTGAGCGAGCGTATCGGGAGCTGCATCTGCATATCGTCAAATCCAAGACCGAGAAGCGCCGATCTCGCCCTTGCCCTGTATGTAAGCCCCTCTCTCCTTGTGAACTCATCATTCAGAAACGCCTGTCTTTCAACAAGACTGTCTATATCCCCTGTTTTAGAGGAAATGCTCTCACTAAGGCGTTCAAGCTCCCTTTCCGCCTCGATAAGGTCATCAAACACCGTCAGCACTTCATTATATGCAGATCTGTCCAACGCTCTGCATACATGCTGCTCCATATAGCCTATCTTCGTATTTTTATTTATTATGATCTCTCCGTCTGCAGGCTCATACTCCCCCGTGAGAAGCTTGAACAGAGTCGTCTTTCCGCAGCCGTTCACTCCGATAAGCCCTATCCTGTCTCCGCTCTGCACTTCAAAATACATTTTGTCGAACAGCTTCTGCTCTCCGAACTCCATTGACAGACCGTTTACCGTTATTATTGCCATCTGATTCACCGTCACCTTATTTTATACACCTTATAATACCACAACACATTGAATAAATCAATGCCGGACACGCTGCTTGGGGGACCCCTTTTCCGGCAAAAAAGAAGTCCCC
>ONFW01000041.1 GCA_900317215.1 uncultured Eubacteriales bacterium
CTATTAACACAATTTGATAACATATGACAAAAACTCACGTTTATTCATTGTCCTCTGCATGACGGAAAGGTCAATATGATCCTTAAATAAGCCGTGCTTTGATGCGTTGCCAAAGAGAGATGTCGAAGCTTCTCTGACACACCTGAACTGTTTTGTAAGCATGAGCGGTGACCGTAATGCACGCTTTTCAGGCTGTCGTCACTTTTTCAAAACCGTCAAATGCGTATGATCTGTAATCGTTCCTGCTGCTCTGCTTAACTGCAGTAATCCTCAAGGAGCCTTTCGAGTGATCTGCGGTCAGGAACCGATATACCATTTTCAAGCAGGCTCCTGTCGGCAACAGGGAGCGTGCTGATATGAACATCACTGATATAATACGGGACCGGCTCTTCGTCCCTGAAAAGTGCGATCTTTTTATCATAGATCCCGATCCTATATCCTCCGGTTACGGTTTCTGAACCTTGAGACATGCTGATTCTATTATCGCCGCTTTCATCATTGACCACGCTGCGTTGCTGTTCGTTTATCTCACCTGCGGCATTCAGCTCTGATGACGCCTGAGCCCGTGCGTTGTAAGACTGCCTGTATGAGCTTATCATAATACAGATAAACAGTATGCTGCCTGTTATAAGGATCAGTTTTTTCATTGCAATAATCACCTCTGTACAATATTTTTGGGAGATTTTGTGCAATTATACAAGGAAAAAGACTTTTTTTTTAGCAAAATATAGATATTGAAAGCTGTTTTTTAAATTATTAAAAAAAACATTCCATTTTTTTGATTTTATGGTATAATAGCATAGGTAACTTATATATCGCAGAAAGAAATTCAGTTCTGCGGTTTATAATACGAAAAAACGGCAATCTTATCCTTGATGAGCCGCTGCAAAGGGCGGGTGTAAGCCCGCACCTTATAATAAGAGGAGGTCATAGCTTGTGAGAAAGACCGATATCAGCAAATATAACGATGACGCCGGCAAAAGCTCGGTGTCTGTCTTATCCGTTATCAGGGAGTTCTTTTCATCAATAGGAAAGCTCCTCGTAACTGCTTTTCTGGTAGCTGTCTTTACGGGTCTTGTAGTAGGCGTGTCCGTGCTGTTCTATATTCTGAATATTGCGAGCGAACCGTCAAACATCGACCTTGAGGATATGAAGCTCAACGAAACGAGCCATGTGTATGTTCTCAATGAAAAGGGTGAATGGGAGGACTACCGTCAGCTTTATTCCACCGAAAACCGTGTGTGGGTAGCCTATAAGGATATACCAAAGCAGATGATAGATGCTCAGATAGCTATTGAGGATAAGAGATTCTATGACCATGAGGGCGTTGACTGGTACAGGACCGGAGGCGCAGTGTTCAGCCTTGCTACCGGCAAGGACGACTTCGGCGGCTCGACCATAACTCAGCAGCTCATCAAGAATATCACAGACGATAATGAAGTGAGCATTACAAGAAAGCTGCGTGAGATATTCAGAGCAATAAAGCTCGAAAAGGAATATACCAAGGATGATATCCTTGAGGCTTACCTGAATATAGTAAACTACGGCAGCGGCTGCAGAGGCGTACAGTCTGCGGCAAGGCTCTATTTCAACAAGGATATCAGGGATTGCACCATTGCTGAATGTGCCGCTATTGCAGGCATTACTCAGAACCCCTACGCTTATGACCCGCTCATTTTCCCCGAGCAGAACAAGATACGCCGTGATACCGTGCTTGATGAGATGTACGATCAGGAAATGATAACCAAAGAGGAATATGAGCAGGCTCAGAAGGAGTCTGAGAATATGAAGTTTATCGGCTTCGTCGTTGAGGAAGAGGAGGACGAGAGCGATAGCTGGAACTGGTATGATGACAGGCTTTTCAGAGATGTTACGGCAGGCATAGCCGCAGAAAAGAAGATCTCTATAGGTGAAGCCGAGGATATGATATACAGCAAGGGTCTCAAGATCTACAGCGCAATGGACAAAAGGGCGCAGGAGATCGCCGAAAAGAAGGTGCTCTCATGGAAGACCCCTGACGATCCTACCCTTGATGTTGGTTATATGATGCTTGATTTTGAAGGAAGAGTGCTTGCAACGGTCGGCGGCAGACAAGAGAGGGACGGCAGACTTCTCTGGGACAACGCATCTCAGTCTGCTCTGCAGCCCGGTTCGACGATCAAACCCCTCTCCTCCTTTGCGATCGCCATTGATGAGGGCAAGATCAACTATTCTACGCTTGTTTCTGATGCTCCGATACAGAACTGGAGCTATAAGGAGAACGGTGATTCCGTTATGGGACCCGCTAACTGGTACGGCACCTATTACGGTGACATTACCGTTACAAGATCACTCAACATCTCCTCGAACGGAGCTGCGGTCAGTATTCTTAATATGGTCGGAATGCCCACAAGCTATGAATTCCTTACAAAGAGCCTGCACTTCACGCATCTTGACGAGGAAAGAGACCAGACGAATCTGGCGGGTCTTTCGATAGGCGGCTTTACAGGCGGAACAACCGTTGAGGAAATGACCTCGTCCTATGCGATATTCTGTAATGACGGATATTACTACGATCCCTACACATGTTTCTGGGTAGAGGACAAGGACGGCAACGTCATTCTTGACAACCGCGACAGAGGTATGCCCGACAGGGTGATCTCCTCCGAGACGTCAACTATAATGAACAGACTTCTTTCTCAGGTGGTAAATTCTGATGAGACAGACCCGACCTTTGCTCCTCTCGGCTACAGAGTAAAGATAGACGGCTGGGATATCATTGGCAAGACCGGTACAACAGACAGCTCCTATGACAACTGGTTCATAGGTGCATCACCCTATGCAGTTGCAGGAATATGGACAGGACATTCATCGCCTTCGGCAATTGCAGAGAGCGAGCAGGGAGCTGTTCACTATCTCTGGCGGGATATCATGGCTGAATGGCTGAAGGGCAAGGAAAAGAAGGGTTATACTCTCAGCGGAAATGTGGAACAGCATAATTTCAGCAAGAAGACAGGTCTTCTTCTAACCTACGACGCCGGCAGCGATATGGATACGGGCTATTATTCGCCTGATAATCTGCCGACCTATGCTAAGATACCCACAAAGCCCGTCGATAAGCCGGAAAGCTCGGATACTGAGGAAAGCTCAGAGCCTGAGGAAAGCCCTGAGCCGCCCGAGGAAAGCTCGGAACCGACTGAGGAAAGCTCAGAGCCTGAAGAAAGCCCTGAGCCGACAGAGGATAGCTCTGAGCCGACTGAGGAAAGTCCGGAGCCTCCCGAGGAAAGCACGGAGCCGACAGAGGAAAGCCCTGAGCCGCCTGAGGAAAGTCCGGAGCCTCCCGAGGAAAGCCCTGAGCCGCCCGAGGAAAGTCCGGAGCCTCCGGAGGATCCTGAGCCCGACGAAAGCGAAACGCCCGAAGAGCCTGCTGAATGATCGAGAAGCAGGAAGGGATCTGATAAACACAACAATAGTCAGACGCCGGCGTCAGATGTGTATCCGGCTGCTGAGAACAGGCAGCCTCACCGGCATAATACGAACAGATAAGGAGAGTTAAATTTATGGTACAGGCAGCGGTAATGGGCTACGGAGTAGTCGGTTCGGGAGTGGTTGAGGTCCTTATGGAGCATAAGGAAAGCATTGCGAGACGAACAAAGGACGAGATAGGGATAAAATATATCCTTGATATAAGAGATTTCCCCGACAGCCCGTTTCAGGATAAATTCACCAAGTCGTTTGAGGATATCCTCAATGATGATGAAGTAAAGGTCGTTGCCGAGGTCATGGGCGGTGTTCACCCTGCATACGATTTTACAAGAAAGCTTCTCGAGAGCGGCAAGAGCGTGGTCACTTCAAACAAGGAGCTTGTTGCAACAAAAGGAGCAGAGCTTCTTAAAATAGCTAAGGAGCACAATGTAAACTATCTTTTCGAGGCAAGTGTCGGAGGAGGGATCCCGATAATTAGACCCCTGAGTCAGTGTCTTGCTGCAAACGAGGTTATAGAGATAGCGGGTATCCTCAACGGTACTACAAACTTTATCCTTACCAAGATGATAAGGGAGAGCATGTCATTTGAGGAAGCTCTTGCAATGGCGCAGAGGCTCGGATATGCCGAGAGAAATCCTGCCGCCGATATAGAGGGTCACGATGCAGGCAGAAAGATCAGTATTCTTGCTTCTCTTGTGTACGGAAAGCATGTTTATCCTCAGTATGTCCACACACAGGGCATAACAAAGATATCTCTTGAGGACGTCAATTATGCTTCCGCCTGGGGTGGTGTGATAAAGCTCATCGGTCAGGTTAAGAAGCTTGAGGACGGCACCCTTGATATCACCGTGGAGCCTATGCTCATAGCAAAGGACAGTCAGCTTGCGAATGTTGACGATGTGTTCAACGGTATCCTTGTAAGAGGAGACTCAACGGGCGACGTTGTATTCTATGGCAAGGGCGCAGGAAAGCTTCCTACAGCAAGCGCCGTTGTTGCCGATATAATGGACTGTGTAAAGCACCTTGGCAAGAGAAAGTATCTCGATTGGGCGGACGGTGACGAAAGCATTGTCAAGCCCTATGACGAGACTGTTTTCCCTGTATATATCAGAGCTGCCGGGAAAAAGGGCAAAAAAGCGCTTTACGAGAAGGCTTGCGAGCTGTTTGCTGATGTAAAAGAGATCGTTCGCTCAGGCTCGGCTGAGAACGAGCTTGCCTTTACTACGGGTGATATGAAGGTCGCCGATACTGAAAAAGCCGTGGCTGCATTTGAGAGCTTCGGCGCTGATGTACTGTCAAAGATCCGTATTGCGGATCTGTAATAAAAAGAATTTGGAGGAGAGAAAATGAGTCTTATCGTACAGAAATTCGGAGGAAGCTCAGTTGCTAACGCAGAGAGGGTCTTCAATGTCGCTAAGATAGTTACGGATACATACAAAAAGGGCAATAATGTCGTAGTTGTAGTATCTGCTCAGGGCGACACCACAGACGACCTTATTGAGAAGGCTAATGAGATAAATCCGGATGCATCAAAAAGGGAAAAGGATATGCTTCTTGCCGCAGGCGAGCAGATATCCATTTCGCTGCTCGCAATGGCGATCGAGAAGTTAGGGTATCCAGTTATTTCGCTTCTGGGCTGGCAGGCAGGCTTCCAGACGACCTCTGCATACACCTCGGCCCGCATAAAGAGGGTAAGAACGGACCGTATCGCCAAGGAACTCGACAAGAAAAACATCGTTATAGTTGCCGGCTTCCAGGGTATCAACAGATATGAGGACGTCACGACTCTCGGCAGGGGCGGCTCCGATACGAGCGCGGTTGCTATAGCCGCAGCAATGCACGCCGATCTTTGTCAGATATACACAGATGTTGAGGGTGTTTACACTGCGGATCCGAGAAAGGTCAGCAACGCAACAAAGCTTAAAACGATATCTTATGACGAGATGCTTGAGCTTGCAACTCTCGGCGCACAGGTGCTCAACAACAGAAGCGTTGAAATGGCAAAGAAATATAACATAGAGCTTGAGGTTCTTTCAAGCCTTACAAATAAACCCGGTACGATCGTTAAGGAGGCTAAAAAAATGGAAAAAATGTTGATAAGCGGTGTGGCTAAGGATACTAACGTTGCAAGGATCTCAGTAGTGGGTGTTCCCGATAATCCCGGTCTTGCATTCAAGATGTTCTCAAAGCTTTCCGCAAAGGGAATAAATGTTGATATAATCCTTCAGTCGATCGGCAGAGACGGCACAAAGGATATTTCCTTTACGGTAGCAAAGGATAATGTCAAGGAAGCAAAGGAAGCAATGGAGGAGTATGCTGCTGCAGTAGGCGGCAAGTCTGTTCTTGTTGACGAGAAGGTCGCAAAGATATCTATCGTCGGCGCCGGCATGGAGAGCCATGCAGGAGTTGCTACAAAGATGTTTGAGGCTCTTTATGACGCTCAGATCAATATCCGCATGATCTCCACAAGCGAGATCAAGGTTTCTGTCCTCATCGACGAGGATAAGGCTGATGCTGCTGTAAGCGCTATACACTCAAAGTTCTTTGATGACGAAAACTGATATAATCTGTCAAAGGATTCAGAAAAGGCACGGAGACTCTATAAACAGCTCCGTGCCTTTGTTCTGTTTTTATTATACATAAAAAGGCACGGCAGCTCGTGAGGGCTCCGTGCCTTGGTTTTATTCAGGAGAAGTAGACTGTTTCCTCCTCGGGCTTTTGAGCGGGTTTTACGTCTTTGACATAGAACATAGGACCGACCTCATTGCCGAACATCTTGTCCTTTACTGCCTTGACCTCCGCTGTTACCATATACCAGCCCCTGTTTGAAAGAGATGAAGCCTTACTCCACTTGCACAGGAAGCCGACATATCGGATATCCTCAACGCAGCAGGTCATGGCAAATCTGCCGCCGACAAAGGTGTCCTTCGGCATTTTGGAATTTTTTGCTACAAGCGCCTTAAAGGTGATCGTTTTGCCGTTATAATTCTCCGGCTTGTCCATAGCATCGAGATAAAGAAGTCCGAAATCCTCGTCCTTGACCTCAAATGCGGGCGAAGCTATATCGAAGGGCAGGGGATCAACGATCTGATCCTGCTCAATAGTTCCGTCTTTATATTCATATATGATATTCGCTCTGCGGTTGATAGCTCTAACTATAGTGTGCAGCTTCATTTTGTCTATTTCATCGCTGAAGCGGTTAAAGAAAACGACCTCACAGGCGTTTATCTTGTCATAAACAAGCTGACGCATATTGTTGTTGTACATATCAAAGGTATTGGCGTCTGCAAGCATCATGATCTGATAGACCTGCCAATTCTTCGGCAGCACCTCTCCAAGCTCATTGAGCATCCACATTCCGTTATATTCTATCAGGACTCTTTCTGCTCTCGCTTTTTTGAACTCCTGCATAAGAAATTCCTCTGTAAGCTGCTCCTTATCCTCAACGGACACGATAGTCACATTTCTGCCGCCGACATATCTTGATGTATCAAGCTCCTTTTCGCCCTCCTCGCATAGCACTACAAGGGTCTTTTCTCCGTTCATAAAGCCTTCGTCACAGAGATTTTCATGCATAAAGCTTGTTTTTCCTCCGTCAAGAAAGCCTAAAAAGAGATATACGGGAACTGCATTCATTTTCCTTCACTCCTTTTTATCAGAAAAGCTTTTCAAGAGCCTCCTCGTTAAGCTTAGAGCCGATAACACATATCCTTCCCGTATAGTCTGCGCTGCCTGTGCGGACGTCGCTTTCTTCGGGTACAAAATCAAAGTGTATCCATGTTCCGTCAGTTGACTGAACTATTCCCTTTGCACGGAGTACAAGTCCGTATGTCTCGGTGTCTGAAAGAGCAGAGAGGATATTACTGATATCGTCCTTGCTGTATTTCTTAGCGGTTTCCTTGCCCCAGCTTATGAATACATCATCGGCATGATGATGCCCGTGGTGATGATGCTCGTGCTCATGGTGATGATGCTCATGCTCTTCGTGCTCATGGTGGTGATGATGTTCATGTTCGTCATCATCATGGTCATGATGATGGTGACATTCGAATTCGGGATCGTCACATTCTTTTCCGTCGTGGTGGTGATGCCCGCCATGGTGATGCTCATGCTCTTCATGCTCGTGGTCATGATGATGGTGGCACTCACATTCGGGATCGTCGCATTCCTCATCATCTTCATCGTCATCATGTATATCATCAACAGTCAGCAGAGCCTTTCCCTCTGTTGCGGAGAGAATCTGCGCGCCGGTAAGCTCGTCCCACGGGGTAGTAACAACGGCTGCTTTTTTATTATGCTCTCTGATAAGCTCTAAAGCCTGCTCAAGTTTTTCGTCTGTAATATTCTGTGTTCTGCTGAGAATTATCGTGCTTGCGCTTTCTATCTGATCGTTATAGAATTCGCCGAAGTTTTTCATGTATATCCTGCACTTCGTGGCGTCGGCAACAGTGATAAAGCTGTTGAGAACGACCTCGTCATTTGCGACTGACATGACCGCCTTGATAACGTCCGAGAGTTTTCCGACGCCGGAAGGCTCAATGATTATTCTGTCGGGGTGATACTCCTCCAGCACCTTTGTAAGAGCCTGCCTGAAATCTCCGACGAGAGAACAGCAGATACAGCCGGAGTTCATCTCGTTGATCTTTATTCCTGCCTCCTTGAGAAAGCCTCCGTCTATGCCTATCTCACCAAATTCATTCTCGATGAGTACAAGCTGCTCATTCTGAAAGCCGTCCTTTATCAGCTTTTTGATAAGAGTTGTTTTTCCTGCACCTAAAAAGCCGGAAAAAATATCTATCTTTGTCATAATTAGCTCTCCTTTTTCTTAATTGCACATATTAAGCGCCCTGTTTCTGCGCTATCCCATATTATATACCATAGCTTTGAAAAATTCAAGGCAATACCGCACAAAGATACTACCGGAATTATTTAAGGGAGCCTGAAAACATCAGGAAAACCCTGAAATGAATCTGTAATGATCTGTAATGATTTCCGTGACAGCGGCGCGCAAGGTTGACAGGAGGGGGTTGAAGGTAGTAAAATAAAAGATACACCGTAAGGAGAGAAAAAGGCGGTGTAAGACTGATAAAGGATCATTTGGGAGTGAGCCGATGAGTAAATATCTGAGAAGAACATGGGCAGAGGTCGATATAGACGCCCTGAAGCATAATTTTGACGAGATCAGAAGGGCTGTTGACCCTAAGGCTGAAATAATGTGTGTAATAAAGGCTGACGCTTACGGTCACGGGGCGGTTTTTCTGGGAAAGCTATATGAAAAAATGGGTGCTGACCGTTTTGCAGTATCAAATATAGAGGAAGCAATGCAGCTCAGAGAAAACGGGATAAGCCGACCTGTGCTGATACTTGGATTTACGCCCGCAGGTTTGGCAAAGGAGCTTGCCGAAAATGACATAAGTCAGGCGGTGTTCTCGGAGGAATATGCGAGGGAGCTTTCTGATGAGGCAGTAAGACAGGGTGTAAGAGTGAAAATACACATCAAGGTAGATACCGGCATGAGCAGGATAGGCTTTATGTATCAGGATATCAGCCGCGATGCGGATTCCATTCGTCAGATAGAGACAGCCTGCGGTCTTGAGGGATTGATATGTGAGGGCATATTCACTCATTTTGCCGTATCCGATGAGGCTGACGAGGGCAGGGCTGCAACCGAGCATCAGCTCGAATGCTTTACCTCGGCAGTGAATAAGCTCAAAGCGGACGGGATAAGCTTCAAGGTAGTACACTGCTCAAACAGCGGTGCAATAATCGACTATAAAAAAGCACATTTCGATTGTGTAAGGGCAGGAATAATACTTTACGGGCTGTCGCCTTCGGCAAAGCTTGCACAGAGACTTGACCTCAGACCCGCAATGCAGATAAAGAGCGTAATAGCTCAGGTGAAGACCGTGGAAAAGGGTACTCCTGTGAGCTATGGCGGCTCATTTGTAACAAAGACCCCTGCAAAGGTGGCTACCGTCCCGATAGGCTATGCAGACGGCTATACGAGAAGCCTTGGCAACAGGGCATATATGACCGTAAAGGGAAGGAAGGCACCGGTGATAGGCAGGGTGTGTATGGATCAGCTCATGCTTGATGTGAGCGGGATAGATGACGTTCGCTCAGGAGATGAGGTGCTGGTAATCGGAGACGGGACAAACGGCAGCTTTTCGTTTGACGATATGGCTGAGATGACGGGAACAATTAATTATGAGCTCGTATGCCTTGTTGGGAAAAGAGTGCCGAGGGTTTATATACATCATGGAAAAAGCGTTGGGATAATGGACAGCATCAGACCGGTCAATGAAGAATGACAGAGAGGACGGCGGCAGATGAAGCTTTTGGTGATAGACGGAAACAGCATACTCAACAGGGCATATTATGGCATAAAGGCGCTTACCACAAAGGACGGTCAGTATACTAATGCTATATATGGCTTTCTGACGACGCTGCTGAAGCTTCTCGGAGAATGTGAGCCTGACCATGTGGCGGCAGCCTTCGATCTGAAGGCTCCGACATTCAGACATAAGGCGTTTTCGGGCTATAAGGCAAACAGAAAAGGAATGCCGGCAGAGCTTGCATCGCAGCTCGAGCCGCTGAAGGAGCTGCTGAGGCTTCTCGGATACAGGATAGTGACCTGTGAGGGCTTTGAGGCTGATGATATCCTGGGCACGCTTGCGGCAGAATGTACAAAGCAGGGCTGCGAATGTGTGATAGCCACAGGAGACCGTGACAGTCTGCAGCTTGTGTCGGATAATGTAAGTGTAAGGCTTGCCGCAACAAAGTTCGGAAAGCCTGAGGTGACGCTGTATGATGAAGATAAGATAAAAGAGGTGTACGGTGTTTCACCCAAGCAGCTTATTGATATAAAGGCGATACAGGGAGACAGCTCCGACTGTATCCCCGGAGTTGCCGGTATAGGTCAAAAGGGCGCTGGAGAGCTTATCACGAAATTCGGCAGCCTTGACGGGGTGTATGAAAATCTTGATTCTCCCGAGATAAAGGCTGGTATGAGAAAAAAGCTTGAAGAGGGCAGGGACAGTGCCTATATGAGCCTGATGCTCGGCACAATACGCACCGATGCTCCTGTTGACAGAGAGCTTTCTCATTATTCTGTAGAGAAGGGCGACAGGGCAGGGGCTGCAAGAATGATGGCAAGACTGGAGCTTTTCTCTCTTATAAAAAAATTCGGGCTTGAAAACGAGGCTCAGCATCTCAGTGCTGCTAATGAAGAAGAAGCCGAGCTGAGGGAGCTTACGGTGTGCGAGCTGCCTGCCCTTGAGGAGCTTCCTGAGAGGCTGCGCGGCAGGACATGTGACATCATAGCCAGCACAGACGAGCAGGGGATAGCTTCGATAGAGCTGAGCGCCGATAATATGATATATACTGCCGACAGATTTACGGAAGGCTTTGAAAGCTTTATTGAAGTCCTGCTGGGCGATGAGACGATAAAAAAACGCACCGATGCATCAAAGCCGATATTCGCTGCGGCTATAAGAAACGGTATAGCCTGCCGTTCGCTGGTGTTTGATGCAAGTCTTGCTGCTTATCTTCTTAATCCTGATTCTTCGGCCTACGGGCTTGAAAGGCTCGTTCAGGAATACGAAGTGACACAGTACAGGTGCAGCAGAGAAAGCAGGCTTGCAATGCTGATACCTCTGTGCGACAGGCTGAAAAAGGAGATAGATGCAAACGGTCAGACAAAGCTCCTTGACGAGATCGAGCTTCCGCTTGCGCAGGTCCTTGCAGATATGGAGAATACCGGATTTAAGGTGGATAAGCAAGGCATTGCCGAATACGGAAGGTCATTACAGAGGAATATAGACAGTCTGCAGGCAGAAATATACGAGAGCGCAGGGCAGGAGTTCAATATCAATTCTCCCAAGCAGCTCGGCTCTGTGCTGTTTGAGACACTCGGACTGCCTGCAAAAAAGAAGACCAAGAGCGGCTATTCCACAAATGCCGACGTGCTTGAGGAGCTGAGAGACTATCACCCTGTGATAGATATGATACTCGGATACAGGGCTCTGACCAAGCTCAAGTCGACCTATTGCGACGGTCTTCTCAAGGTGATAGCGCCTGACGGCAGGATACACTCAAGCTTTAATCAGACAGAAACAAGAACAGGCAGGATAAGCTCTACCGAGCCAAATCTGCAGAATATCCCGGTAAGGACCGAGAGAGGCAGAGAACTGAGACGTTTCTTTACGGCAAGAGAGGGCTGTGTGCTTGTTGACGCCGACTATTCGCAGATAGAACTGAGAGTGCTTGCTCATATCGCAAATGACAAAAATATGCTGGAGGCATTCAGCAGCGGAGAGGATATCCATACTTCAACGGCGGCAAGGGTCTTCGGGCTGCCGAGGGAAATGGTCACGCCTGTGCTGAGAAGCAGGGCAAAGGCGGTAAATTTCGGAATAGTATACGGCATAGGCGCGTTTTCGCTTTCCAAGGATATCGGGGTCACGAAAAAGGAAGCGGACAGCTATATAAAAAGCTATCTTGCGCTTTACTCGGGTATCGACAGGTATATGAAGGATATAGTGGAAAGAGCGAAAAATGACGGTTATGTAACAACAATGTTCGGGCGAAGAAGGTATCTGCCGGAGCTTTCTTCCTCAAACCATAATATCAGAGCCTTCGGAGAGAGGGTCGCAAGAAATATGCCGATACAGGGAACTGCCGCTGATATCATAAAGATTGCAATGATAAAGGTCTATAACAGACTTAAAAAGGAAAACATGCGCTCAAGGCTGATACTTCAGGTACACGATGAGCTTATCGTCGAGGCTCCTGAGGAGGAGGCTGAAAAAGCTGCCCGTCTGCTGAGCGAGGAAATGGAGAATGCAGTCTCTCTTTCTGTCATGCTGACAGCCGATGCAGGCATAGGCAAAACCTGGTATGAAGCAAAGGGATAGTAAAACACGATTCGGGACAGGAGAGAGGTTTATGCTCCATATATTGTTTGTGTGTACGGGAAACACCTGCAGAAGCCCCATGGCTATGGCTTTATTTGAGGTCAAGTCAAGGGAATACGGAATAAGCAGCATTTTCAGCAGCGCCGCACTTGGATTTGTGAATGAGGAGGGCGTTTCCAGAAATGCCCAGCTTGTATGCAATGAGATAGGTCTGGATATAGGTCATCACAAGCCGAGACCGCTCAGAGAGCGTGACATTAAAATCACGGATATCTATGTTGTAATGACCCAGACCCATGCCGAGACTCTGATGATGATAGGAGTTCCCAAGGAGAAGATATATATTCTGGGAGGAGGAGTACCCGACCCCTACGGTTCGGATATCGCTACCTACAGAAAATGCAGGATCTTCATAGAAAAAGCTATAGACGAGTTCTGCAGCATACTTAAAAAGAAGATAGATAACGGCACTCTGAAGGTGAATGACGATGATTAATCTTATCATAGAGAGAATGGAAAGGGAGCATATCCCCGAGATAGTCGAGCTTGAAAAGCTTTGCTTTTCCACACCGTGGACTTATGAGAATCTGGAAGAGGAGCTTGACAACAAGACGGCGTTTTTCTTTGTTGCCCTCGAGGACGAAAAGGTGATCGGCTATATTGGTGTGAGCGTTGTTGCTGATAGCTGTTTTATTAACAATATCGCAGTTTTTCCCGAATACAGAAGGCAGGGAGTGGGCAGGGCGCTTATTAAAATGGCGTCTCTCACTGCCGATGCTATGGGGACGGATTTCATCTCCCTTGAGGTGAGGGAGAGCAATTATCCCGCAATAGCGATGTACAGATCCATGGGCTTTGAGGAAATGGGCATGAGGAGAGATTTCTACCGCCGCCCGAGAGAAAACGCCCTTATTATGACAAGGATTTTTCCAAAGAAGGATTGAGTATTCATAATGAAGATACTTTCGATAGAAAGCTCATGCGACGAGACTGCAGCGGCAGTTGTTGAGAACGGCAGAACAGTTCTCTCCTCCTCCGTGGCGTCTCAGATCGAGGAGCATAAGCTATATGGCGGTGTTGTGCCCGAGATAGCGTCAAGACTGCACTGCGAGGCGATAAACGGCGTAGTTCGCAAGGCTCTTGATGATGCGGGGCTTGACATAAAGGGAATAGATGCTATAGCAGTGACCTATGCGCCGGGACTTATAGGAGCTCTGCTGGTAGGAGTGAATTTTGCAAAGGGATTGTCCCTTGCTTCGGGACTGCCGCTCATACCTGTGCATCATCTGCGCTCTCACATAGCGTCAAATTATATTGCTCACCCCGAGCTGGAGCCGCCGTTTCTCTGCCTTGTGGTATCGGGCGGTCACAGTCATATCGTAGAGGTGACGGACTACACCGTCATGAGGGTCATAGGCAAGACCCGCGATGATGCGGCAGGCGAAGCCTTTGATAAGGCAGCGAGAACAATGGGAATGCCGTATCCCGGCGGTGTACATCTCGACAGGACAGCAGAGGGGGGCGACCCCGACAGCTTTGTACTGCCCCGTCCGCACGTTGTCGGCTCACCCTATGATATGAGCTTTTCCGGCTTGAAAACAGCGATGATAAATCTGATACATAATGCGGCTCAGAGGGGCGAGGAGCTGCCCGTTAAGGATCTTTCGGCCTCGTTCAGAAAGGCTGTCGTTGAGAGCCTTACGGAAAAATTCATGGCCGCCGCCGATGATCTCGGCTGCAGGAAGCTCGTACTTGCGGGAGGCGTTTCGGCAAATTCCCTGCTGAGAAAAACCGTTAAAGCCGAATGTGAGAGGAGAGGCCTGAGCTGTTATTATCCCCCTCGGGAGCTTTGCGGCGACAACGGCGCAATGGTCGGAGCGCAGGGCTACTATGAATATCTTGCGGGACATACTGCATCGTCCGATCTTAATGCAAGGGCGACAATGACGATAGAATGATATTAAGCCGGACACGGGCAATGGCATAAAGGCACAGCTCATGACCGGCGCTGTATTATGTGAATAAACCTGTTCTCTGATAATGAGGCATTTGAACGAAAGCTTTTCAAAAAAGGCTTTCGTTTTTTGCAATATATAGAATTGCAGGAAAAAACTGACAAATCATTGACATTCAAGCTGTGCAAAGCTTATAATTGATTTATCAAATACAAAAGGAGACAGAACTATGACGATTCTTGTAACAGGCGGAGCAGGCTATATCGGCAGCCATACCTGCGTGGAGCTTCTCAATGCGGGTTATGACGTGGTATGCGTAGACAACTACTACAACAGCGTCCCCGAGGTGCTCAACAGGGTTGAGAAAATTACGGGCAGGACCCTTAAAAGATATGAATGTGATATCCGTGACAGAGAGGGTCTTGAGAAGATCTTCGGTGAGAACAAGGTGGACGCCGTTATCCATTTTGCAGGCTTGAAGGCTGTGGGCGAATCAGCCAGACTGCCGCTGCTCTATTACGAAAACAACATTTCGGGCAGCGTTGTTCTTTTTGAGGTAATGGAAAAGTTCGGCTGCAAGAAGATAGTATTCAGCTCCTCGGCGACCGTTTACGGCAACAACCCGATACCCTACAGGGAGGACATGATAACCGGAGACGTAAGCAACCCCTACGGCAGAACAAAACACTTTATCGAGCAGATACTCGGTGACGTATACAAGGCGGACAACGAGTGGAGCATTTCTCTGCTGCGTTATTTCAACCCGATTGGTGCTCACGAGAGCGGACTCATCGGTGAGGATCCCAACGGCATACCGAACAATCTCATGCCCTATATTGCAAGAGTTGCTATCGGCAGGCTTCCTCAGCTCACCGTATTCGGCGGAGACTACGACACAAAGGACGGTACCTGCATAAGAGACTACATTCATGTTGTTGATCTTGCAAAGGCTCATTTGTGTGCAGTTGCAAAGATACTTGACACAACGGGCATAGAGGCTTACAATATCGGAAACGGTGTGGGCTACAGTGTTCTTGACATCATTCATGCCTTTGAAAAGGCAAGCGGAAGCAAGCTCAACTATGTTATCGGCGAGAGGAGAGCAGGAGATCTTCCCGCATTCTATGCAGACGCATCAAAGGCAAACAGGGAGCTTGGCTGGAGGGCTGAATACGGCATTGAAAAGATGTGCGAGGACACATGGAACTTCCAGACGAAGAATCCCGAGGGCATAAAGTAAGCGTAACCGCTTCACATAATGACATAAAAAAGCCGTCACTTAAACGAGTGGCGGTTTTTTGCATGTTGCTGATTATAATGATAATAAAAAATAAAAATATATAATAATTCACAAAAATATCAAAATGCATAAATATTAATTGACATCTGCAAAAAAAGTGTTATAATGTTACCAAGAAAAACAATATTTGTAAGGAGGTATTGCTATGAAAAAGAACAGAGTAACAGCGCTGATAGCTGCCTTGTGCTGTTCGTTGTGCCTTAGCGCCTGCACAGGCGGCACGGCAGGAAACGAACAGTCGATAAATGATGAAAATGATCAGACGATAAAGATCAGCGAGACAGGGGAAACAAAGTCAGAGGAGCCTGCC
>ONFW01000010.1 GCA_900317215.1 uncultured Eubacteriales bacterium
AATGTCGGTTGGGCAAGCGTTGAGGAGATAGAGGAGATAAATATTCTTAATGCGGCTATGCTTGCCATGAAAAGGGCTGTGGAGGGTCTGTCAGTTGAGCCTGACCTTGCGCTGATAGACGGAAATAAGCGCCCCGAGCTGAAGATTCCGTGCATTGATATAGTTAAGGGAGATGAAAAATCACAATCTATAGGAGCGGCGTCCATTCTGGCAAAGGTCAGCAGGGACAGGCTGATGAAGGAATTAGCGGTGAAATATCCCGAATACGGCTTTGAAAAGCATAAGGGCTACAGCTCCGAGCTGCATAGGGAGATGATACTGAAGCATGGCCCGTGTGAGATACACAGACTGTCGTTTTTAGGCTCATTGCTTCATCCCGAGACAAAGAAGCCGAAAACAAGGGCGCATAAAACAGGCGCAAGGGGAGAGGCAAGAGCGCTTGAACTGCTTGAGAAAAAGGGATTTGAGCTTGTTGAAAGGAATTATCGCTCTGAATACGGAGAAATTGATATAATAGTCAAAAACAGCGAATACCTTGTATTTGTGGAGGTCAAGACCAGAAGGATCAGTTCAATAGAAAGACCCTCCGTATGGGTGGACAGGAAAAAGCAGAAAAAGCTGATAAAGACAGCGCAGATATTTATGACAGAAAATAAAACAGAGCTGCAGCCGCGGTTTGATATTGTAGAGGTGGTAAATAACACCGAAACAGGCGAAAGCTACCTTGAGCATATAGATAATGCCTTTGACGTACAGGAGGAATGGATATGACAGGACTGTTTGACCTTCACTGCGATACGCTTTATCGCGCCTACACTGAGAACAGCACGCTTTTTAATGACAGCTTTCATATCTCCATGAACAAGACCCGTGATCTGTCTCCTTACATACAATGCCTTGCGGTATGGATACCCGATGAATACAGAGGCGAGGCGGCATTGTCACTTTTCAGGGGCTGCCTTGGCAAGATGAAGGAGCAGCTTGAGGGTACTGATATCGTGATCTGCAGAACAGCGGAGGATATTTCTGCCGTGGCAGAAAAGGGCGGAAAGAGTGTGATACTTACCGTAGAGAGCGGAGCGGTACTTGCCGGAGAGCTTTCTAATATACCTATGCTGAAAAGGGAAGGCGTCAGAATGATGACCCTGACATGGAACGGCAAGAACGAGCTGGGTGACGGCATAGGCGTAGAAAATGCCGGAGGACTTTCTCCTTTCGGGAAAAGGGCGCTTGAAGAAATGGAGAAAAATGATATTATCGCAGATGTGTCCCATGCAAGCGAAAAGCTGTTTTGTGATGTCGCTGCACTTGCGAGGAGGCCCTTTGCGGCGTCACATTCGGATTCAAAAACGGTCTGTCCTCACAGAAGAAATCTGACGGACGAGCAGTTCGGCATAATACGGGATAAAAAAGGGTTAGTCGGGCTGAATTTTTGCAGAGATTTTCTTAATAAAAATGGGACAAATGCAAAAATGTATGATATAATAAGGAATGCAGAACATTTTCTGTCCTTGGGCGGAGAAAAGACCCTTGCTATAGGGGGAGATTTTGACGGAGCCGATATCCCGCAGGACATGACCGGGATAGAGAGCATGTCCGCACTGTATGAGATGTTCCTGCAACACAACTATAATGAAACGCTCGTAAGAGATATATTCTTTAACAATGCGGCTGATTTTTTCCGCAGGTACGAGCAGTGTCATATCTGAGAGAAAGAAGGAAAAGCTATGAAGTACAACAGCACGAGAAACAAGAATACGGTCGTAACTGCGGCTCAGGCTATTGCACAGGGTATTTCCGAGGAGGGCGGTCTTTTTGTTCCGCAGAGCCTGCCGAAGTATTCTCCCGAGGAAATAAAGGCGCTTGCCACAGAGGATTACAGGGGCAGAGCAAAGAGGATATTTGCTGATTTTCTCAGCGATTTTACGGAGCAGGAGATAGCCGAGAGTGTGGACGCCGCATATACTGCAGAAAAGTTCGGCTCGGATAATCCCGCGCCCATATCATACATTGAAAGCGGCAGCACAAGAATGTCGCTGCTTGAGCTGTGGCACGGTCCGACCTGCGCATTTAAGGATATGGCTTTGCAGATACTCCCTCATCTTCTCACAAAGTCTGTAAAAAAGACCTGTGCCGGCAAGGAGGCTGTGATACTTGTTGCAACCAGCGGCGATACAGGAAAGGCTGCGCTTGAGGGCTTTAAGGACGTAGAGGGCACGAGAATAATGGTGTTCTACCCGGTAAACGGAGTCAGCCCGATGCAGAAACGTCAAATGGCAACACAGAAGGGTGAGAATGTCAGCGTTGCAGCTATCGAGGGTAATTTTGACGACGCTCAGACAGGAGTTAAAAGAATATTTACAAACAGTGAGATAAAGGCAAGGCTTGCCGAGAACAATAAGCTTTTCTCCAGCGCAAATTCCATAAACTGGGGCAGACTGCTTCCGCAGGTGGTCTATTATTTTTCCGCATACTGCGATATGCTCAACGAAGGAAAGCTCAGCCTCGGAGATAAGATCAATGTGGTAGTTCCCACGGGCAACTTCGGAAATATCCTTGCCTCGTTCTATGCCATGAACATGGGGCTGCCGATAAACAGATTCATCTGCGCCTCAAACTCAAACAATGTCCTCACTGACTTTATAAGAACAGGCACATACGATAAAAAAAGACATTTCTATACAACGATATCTCCGTCAATGGATATCCTGGTTTCGAGCAATCTTGAAAGGCTTCTCTATCATCTTACGGACGGCAATGCCGAAAAGGTGGCACAGTGGATGAACGAGCTTTCTGCAGAAGGCTGCTACACCGTAGACGCCGATGTCAGGGCAAAGCTCAGCGCTCTTTTCTACGGCGGCTTCTGCGATGACGAGAATACAAAAAAGACTATCCGTAAGCTTTATAAGGAGGAGAACTATCTTTGTGATACTCATACTGCGGTTGCGGTAAATGTATATCAGCAGTATGTCGCTGAGACCGGCGATCTGACTCCTGCGGTAATAGCTTCCACGGCAAGTCCTTATAAATTTGCGAGGAGCGTTCTGCAGGCCGTGAGCGATGATGAGCTGCCCGATGATGAGTTTGCTATGGTGGACGAGCTTTCTGCAAAAACAAAAACTCCCGTTCCCGCGCCTCTGGCGGCTCTAAAGGAGGCTAAGGTGCGTTTTGAGCTTGAATGCAGTGTCGACGCCATGCCCGAAACAGTCCTCAAGGGGCTGGGAATAAACTGAGGAAGGCGCAATGGTTTATGCTATAGCGGATCTTCATCTTTCCTTCGGCACAGATAAGCCGATGGACGTTTTCGGCGGCTGGTCCAACTATACCGAAAGGATAGAGAGGAACTGGCAGCGTCTTGTTACACCCGAGGATACCGTTGTTATTGCAGGAGATATCTCATGGGCTATGAAGCTGGAGGAGACCGAAAAGGATTTCTCGTTTATTGACAGGCTCAACGGCAGCAAGCTGATCCTCAAGGGAAATCATGATTATTGGTGGACCACAAAGGCTAAAATGGAAAACTATATTTCCGGTAAGGGCTTTAGCACGCTTTCAATACTCCACAACAATTACTATCTGCGGGACGGTCTTGCGCTGTGCGGCTCAAGAGGCTGGTTCTATGACGCCGAGACAGATGCCGATATGCTGATACTCAAAAGGGAGGCAGGCAGACTGCGTATGTCGATAGAGCCTGCTGTAAAGGACGGCTATGAGCCGATAGTGTTTCTTCATTACCCCCCGATATACAATAATATGGAGTGCGATGAGATACTTGATATTCTCAGGGAGTATAATATAAAGAAATGCTTCTACGGACATATACATGGGGGAAATGCAGCAAAAAAGGCTTTTACGGGAGAAAAATACGGAATACAGTTCAGACTTATCGCCTGCGATCATCTGGGGTTTACGCCTCTTGCTGTTATATAGTACAATTTTATGGTCCATAACGGCCTTTTGTTAAAAAACAGGGGCGGAAAAATATAAAAATACTGCTTTAAAACTTGATAATCGAACATTTATGTGTTATAATATCAAGTGATTTTTCAGTTTTAATGGAGGAATAAAAAAATGAAACTCGTATCATCAAACAAGGTTGAGACAAATCGCGTTGAGCTCGTTGTTGAGATCGACGGCGAAACATTTATGAAGGCAGTGAATGCCGTTTATAAAAAGCAGGTAAAGAGCATCACTATACCGGGCTTCAGAAAGGGCAAGGCTCCCCGTTCTATCATTGAGAGAGAATATGGAGAGGGCGTTTTCTATGAGGATGCTCTTAAGGAGATATATCCCGAGGCTATTGCCGAGGCTGCAAAAGAGGGCGGCTTTGAGCTTGTTAAGGATAAGATCGATGTTGATGTTGAAAAGGCAGGCAAGGACGGAGTTACCTTTAAGGCTGTTGTCACCGTGGAGCCTGAGGTAGAGATCGAGAACTATAAGGGTATCGAATACAAGCCTATGTCTCTTGATGTAACAGATGAGGATGTTGACGGCGATATCAGGAAAACTCTTGAGAAAAACAGCCGTCTTGTAACCGTTGAGGACAGAGAGGCTCAGATGGGCGATACAGCAGTTATCGACTTCAAGGGACTTCTTGACGGCGTTGCCTTTGAGGGCGGCACAGCAGAAAACTACAGCCTGAATCTTGGCAGCGGTTCCTTCATTCCCGGCTTTGAGGCGCAGGTGGCAGGTCATAAGGCAGGAGAGGAATTCACCATTGATGTTACCTTCCCGGAGGATTATCAGGAGGAGACACTCAAGGGTAAGGCTGTTCAGTTTGAGATCAAGCTCCATGAGATAAAGACAAAGGAGCTTCCTGAGCTTGATGACGACTATGTAAAGGATATCAGTGAGTTTGATACTGTAGAAGACTATAAGAATGATGTCAGAGCAAGGCTCGAAAAGGAGCGTAAGGAAGAGGCTGAGGCCGACAAGGAGCGCCAGGTCGCTGATAAGCTTCGTGAGCTTATGAAGGCTGAGGTCCCCGAGGCTATGTATGAGAATCAGGTGGATAACCTCATTGAAGAGTTTGCAATGCACCTCAGATCACAGGGGATAGACCTGCGCACATATATGCAGTATACGGGACTTACCGAGGAGAAGCTCCGTGAGACCTATCATGACAGAGCTGTATCTCAGGTAGAGGTAAGGCTGGCACTTAAAAAGATCGCTGCTCTTGAAGGTATCAGCGCATCTGATGAGGACGTTGAAAAGAAGTATGCAGATATGGCAGAAAACTACAACGTAGATATCAAGAGAGTTAAGGCGGTATTCTCGGCAGCAGATATAGCCGCAGATCTCAATGTTGAGAAGGCTCTCGAGCTTGTCAAGGAAGCTGCTGTTGCAGGAGAGTAATTATTTTTTATACGGATCATAACATGCCGACTCCGATCAGCTTGGGGTCGGCTTTGTATAAAAAATACGACCTGTGACAATTATTTATACAACAGTTGAAACGGAGGTTATTAAATGGCAACAATACCTTATGTCATTGAACAAACAAACAGAGGCGAGCGTTCTTATGATATTTATTCAAGACTGCTCAACGACAGGATAATAATGCTCACGGAAGAGGTAAACAATGTCACTGCAAGCCTTGTTGTTGCTCAGCTCCTTTATCTTGAGGGACTTGACGCAACAAAGGATATCAGCCTTTATATCAACAGTCCGGGCGGTTCGGTCACGGACGGCATGGCTATCTTCGATACTATGAATTATATCAAGTGCGATGTTTCCACTATCTGCATGGGCATGGCTGCAAGCATGGGAGCCTTTCTCCTTGCGGCAGGCGCAAAGGGCAAGCGTTTTGCTCTGCCTAACAGCGATATCATGATCCACCAGCCCAGCGGCGGCGCAAAGGGACAGGCTACAGATATCATGATCCACGCTGACCATATCGTTCAGATGAAGAAGAGACTTAATACTATTTTATCCGAAAATACAGGACAGCCGTTTGATGTGATCGCAAGGGATACTGAGAGAGATAACTTCATGACTGCTCAGCAGGCTCTTGAATACGGTCTTATTGATAAGGTTCTTACACAGCGATAAGGAGTTGTGCAAATGGCAAACAAGGACGATTCCAAAAAAAATATATATTGCTCCTTCTGCGGCAAGTCACAGGATTCTGTGGGGAAAATGGTGCAGGGCGCAGGTGCATTCATCTGCGATGAGTGCATAAGGCTCTGCAATTCTTTGCTGAAAAACGATCCCTTTCCCGAGCAGGAGGATGAGCTTTCTATCGGAGAGCTTGATGATCTTCCCACGCCTGCACAGATAAAGGAAAAGCTTGACGAATACGTTATCGGTCAGGAGGAGGCAAAGATAGCTCTCTCTGTATCGGTTTATAACCACTACAAGAGAATAAACTGCCTTGATGACGACGATGATGTTGAGCTCAACAAGAGTAACGTGCTGCTTCTCGGGCCTTCGGGCGTTGGCAAGACCCTTTTAGCCCAGACTCTTGCAAGGATACTTGATGTTCCCTTTGCTATAGCGGACGCTACTACTCTCACAGAGGCGGGATATGTCGGTGAGGACGTTGAAAACATACTTCTCCGTCTTATACAGGCGGCGGATTATGATATGGCTCGTGCAAAGAGGGGCATTATCTATGTCGATGAGATAGACAAGATCGCAAGGAAATCCGAGAATCCGTCTATAACACGTGATGTAAGCGGAGAGGGCGTGCAGCAGGCGCTTCTTAAAATACTTGAAGGAACTGTCTCAAATGTTCCGCCTCAGGGCGGCAGAAAGCATCCGCAGCAGGAGTTTATCCAGATAGATACCACCAACATTCTGTTTATCTGCGGCGGAGCCTTTGACGGACTTGAAAAGACCGTGGAAAAGCGTCTCGGTTCGTCCGTGCTTGGCTTCAACGCTGCTATCAGGACAAAAAAGGAGCTTGACACAACAAGCTGGATGTCGGATGTTATCCCTCAGGATCTTGTAAAGTTCGGGCTCATTCCCGAGCTGGTAGGCAGACTGCCTGTAATAACCGCTCTCAACGGACTCGACGAGGCTTCCCTTGTCCGCATATTGAAGGAGCCTAAGGATTCGCTTGTCAAGCAGTATAAAAAGCTTTTTGATATGGACGGAGTTGAGCTTGTTTTTGAGGACGGCGCACTCACAGAGATAGCGAGAAAGGCAATAGAGCGTCATACCGGCGCAAGAGGACTTCGTTCGATAATGGAGGATATCCTGAAAAAGCTGATGTTCGAGATCCCTTCTGACGAAACTGTCATCAAGGTCACTATCACTCCCGAGACAGTCACAGACAATGCGGAGCCTGTTCTTGAACATTCAAAGACAAAGAGGATAAAGAAGTTCTCCACTGAGAAAAAACCAGAGAAAAAAAGATCAAGAAGGCATCCTGCGTGATGTTCAATAAAAGCAAAGGCACGGCTGATATCAGACCGTGCCTTTATTATTATGATCCGCTTTCCTTGGCTTGCTGCCGAATGGATAATTGACAATGAATATACCCAGGCAAACAAGGAGCAGAGAAACAAGGTTTGTCAGCGTGAAGAT
>ONFW01000053.1 GCA_900317215.1 uncultured Eubacteriales bacterium
GTTTATTTCTGCCAGTGTCATCTGTCTGTTCATGATTAAATTATATCATATTTTCGATAACTTTTCAATTGTGCGGTGTTGCCTTAAAGGAAAGACGGCGTGATAATAAAGCTGCAGCGCATTTTTGTGCAGGAGCTAGTGTTGAGACAGTGATATTGATGACTCTATCGGTGTCGATTCAATAAAAGGAGGAAACAAAATGATAAAAAATGTTGCGATCGTCAGTCTTTCAAGCGGTATTCTTGGAGAACCGTTTATCAGGTTTGAAGTTGATATCGGTTTGCAAAGATTAGAAAAATATGGTTTGAATGTTATTTTTATGCCGAATGCACAGAAAGGCCTGGAATATATCAAAGCTCATCCCGAGAAAAGAGCAGAGGATCTTTTACAAGCGTTACAAGACCCGAAAATCGACATGATACTGTGCGCTATTGGCGGAGATGATACATATCGCCTGCTTCCATACTTATTTGATAAAAATGAGCTGGCTGACGTGGCGTCCGATAAAGTATTCCTTGGCTTTTCAGATACCACGATCAATCATTTTATGCTGCACAAGATCGGCATGAGATCATTTTACGGGCAGGCTTTTCTGTCGGATATCTGCGAGCTTAGCTCCGAGATGCACCCATATACCAGAAAGTATTTTGAGGAGTTGATTCGTACCGGAACCATAAGAAAAATAATCCCAAGTGATGTTTGGTATGAAGAAAGAACGAGTTTTACACCGGATCAGATAGGCAAACCGCTGAATTCTCATTTTGACCATGGATTTGAACTTCTTCAGGGAGCATCTGTTTTTTTCGGAAAGATCCTTGGCGGGTGTATAGATTCGATGTATGATATGTTTAACGGGGATCGTTATGCAGATATGCCTGTGCTGTGTCAAAAATATAAGTTGTTTCCGGATAAAGAGGAGTGGAAAGGAAGAATTCTTCTTCTTGAATCCAGCGAGGAAAAACCGTCACCGGAAGAATACAGAAAAGCGCTTGAATATTTGAAAAAAGCGGGCGTGTTTGAATCGGTGTCCGGTGTGCTGGTGGGAAAGCCAATGGATGAAGCTTATTCGGAAGAATATAGACAGTTATTGATCCGTGAAATTGATGATCCGGAGCTTCCGATCGTTTTCAATCTTAACATCGGTCATGCCATGCCGCGATGCGTAATTCCGTTCGGCGTTGAGGCTGAAGTTGACACAGTAAGTCAGGTGATCCGCTTTATGGAATGAAAGCGATAAGAGTGTTCTGACTTGACCGGTCAACGGCATATTACCGGAGGGTCGATGTCTCAAAGCGAGTTTTGATTAAAGAACAGATATTTTGATAAAAAGAGGTTATAGAATGATTTACGAATTGAACGAACCTTCAAAAGCGGCTCCGGTCTATGCGTCTTGGGAGGAACTCGATGTCAGCGTTATTGCCTGCCTTGAAAATGTAATGGGTAAGGTTTTTGCAAACGATCCCGAGCGCCCTGAATCCGCAATGGCAGTGATAGGAGATTTCGCTTTTTGCGCAGGAAAACCGGATCTGGAGCTTTTGCGTGCCAAGCCTGACCGCATGATGCTGGTGGTTCCGCAGAATAAAGCATGGGAGGAACTGATCGAAAACAACTTCCCTGCTTACAAACGGATCCGCTATGCGATACGGAAGGATACGAAATTTGATCGGGAAAAGCTTAAAGCAATGGTGAATGCACTTCCTGCGGGATATTCTTTCCGCAAGATAGACGGAGAGTTATATGATATCTGCCTGAGAGACAATAAGTTTAAGGACAATGTTTCCGTGTTTGGATCGAAGAAAAAATTTCTTGAACTCGGCAGAGGCTTTGCCGTCATGAAGGACGGAAAAATCGTTTCCGCTGCTTCATCCTACTCTCGGTACAGTAAGGGGATAGATATCGAGATCAGCACAAGAAAGGAAGAACGGCATAAAGGACTTGGTTCTGCGGTTGCCGCAAGGCTGATCCTCGAATGTCTTGACGAAGGGCTGTGTCCGGCATGGGATGCGGCTAACAAAATGTCAGTACGACTTGCAGAAAAGCTCGGCTACGAATTCAGTCACGAATATGTCTGTTATAGTATTGAATAAACAGCCCCACAGCTTCCCGTAATTATAAATACTTCATCGGTCAGGGTGTCCCGACTTGACCTATCAACGCCATTTTACCGGAGCGTTGATCTGAATGTTCGGTTGTAGGTGTTTAAGACGTGATAAGGAAATAAATGAATTTGAGAGGCTAATCATGGAGTATATAAAAGTTACAAAAGAAAATCTGGAGAAGGAGCATATCTGTTGTGCTATATCAAATAACAAGGACATACAGGTCTCATCAAAAAAAGCCTGGCTTGAGGAACGCTTTGATGAAGGTCTGGTGTTTCTGAAAAGCACCGAACGCGGAAAATGCTTTATTGAATACATTCCCGCTGAAAACGCATGGAATCCTATCGAGGCAAACGGTTATATGTACATTGACTGCCTGTGGGTCTCCGGCTCCTTCAAGGGACACGGATATTCCAACGATCTGCTCGGCGCATGCATTGAGGACAGTAAACAGAAAGGGAAAAAGGGACTTTGTATTCTGAGTGCTGCAAAGAAAAAACCGTTTCTTGCTGATCCGGGGTTTCTGAAGTATAAGGGCTTCTCAGTATGTGATGTATCTGACAACGGCATTCAGCTCTGGTATCTGCCGTTTTCTGTTGATGCGGAGGCTCCGAGGCTTAAAGACTGTGCAAAGCACCCTCATGTTCACGATTCAGGTTATGTTTTGTACTATACGAGCCAATGCCCGTTTAACGCAAGGTATGTTCCTGTTGTGGAAAAGACTGCAAAAGAGCATAATATTCCCTTTCATGCCGTTCATATAATGAGCAGGGAGGAAGCACAGAACGCACCGACGCCGATCACGACCTATGCTCTTTTCAGGGACGGTGAATATCTGACAAACGAACAGATGAACGATAAGAGGTTTTTAAAGCTTGTTTCGGAATAAAAAAATATCCTGCATTAAAGCAGGACGCATCAAAAAAGTATACTAACAAAGACGATAAGAAGGCTGTGCAGTACATTTGTCTGCATAGCCTTCTCAGTATTCGGCTCAGTTTTATTTGTAGCGGGAGTCTTTGTAATTGTGGTTATCATCATGCTGTTTCAGGGCTCTTCCTCGTCATCGTCAGTGCCGAACGAGCTGCTCTGCCATGTGAGAAAGCACTCTCCGATCTCACGGGCATTCGGATTTCTGCTCCATGTTACGTTCTTTTTGACTATTCTTGCAGGATTGCCTGCCGCAACGCAGTAATCGGGCAGCTCTCCCTTGAAGGTGGAGCCTGCGCCTATTATACATGAGTCGCCTATCTTTGCCCTGTTCAGAATGTAGCAGCCTGCACCGACCCA
>ONFW01000023.1 GCA_900317215.1 uncultured Eubacteriales bacterium
CCGCGGCTTGGAAGTTATATATGCTAATGAAGTGAGCGAGCGCAGCGAGCGAGGGCGCGAATTGAGAGCGCAGGCACTGCGCCGGAGTGAGTATCATGCAAGGCTGTGCCTTGCCCGTGCCGAAAACCGCGGCTTGGAAGTTATATATGCTAATGAAGTGAGCGAGCGCAGCGAGCGAGGGCGCGAATTGAGAGCGCAGGCACTGCGCGGAAATTATTGTTTATTGAAGAAGGAGATCGTTTGTGGTAAGATATTGTCGGAATAAGGAGATGAGTTTTATGAATGAAGGAAAAAACCTAACCGGATCTTACGGTAAAATAAAGCCTGCGATCAAGGCGGCAGTAAAAACTCCTTGGCTGTGGCTGATTATGCTCTTTCCGGCAGGACTTCTTCTTTCTGCGGCTGCAGACAATATTGAGGGAGCGGCAGATCTTTACTGCAATACGATATACAGAGCGGTTTCAATAGTATGGAATAATATTTCAGGGCTGATTCCCTTTTCGCTCGGAGAGATAATTATACTTATTCTCCCGTTTGCGGTGTTGGCATATATTATCGTCTCAGTCGTTATAATAGTCAGATCAAAGGGAAACCGCTTAAAAAAGACCCTTATGGCTTTTGTAAGGCTGATCGCTGCGGCGTCCGTCATATTTTTTCTGTTTGTAGTAAATTGCGGGATCAATTATTCGTGCAGCAGCTTTTCAGAGCAGAGCGGATTTGTTGCCCGTGAGGCATCAGCCAAGGAGCTGTATCAGGTGTGCGTTTATCTTGCGGATGAGGCTTCACAGGCTCGCAGTATGCTTGGGGTCGGGGAAAGCGAGCCGATAAGGGTGGACGCTTCTTCTGTACGATATGCCGCAAGAGAAGCAGTAAATGCATTGCACCAGAAATACAGCGCTGTTTCAGACGGCTACAGTGCTCCCAAAAGCGTGATGCTGTCAAGAGGAATGTCATATCTTAATATTACGGGCATATTTTTTCCGTATACCTTTGAGGCGAATGTCAATACTGATGCAAATGATTTCAGCCTGCCGTTTACAATGTGTCATGAGCTTGCCCATGTGAGGGGCTTTATGAATGAGGCGGATGCAAATTTCATTGCCTTTCTTGCCTGTGTGCGAACGGACGTTCCGCTGATGAGGTATTCGGGCTGTATGAGCGCTCTGAAATATCTTATGAATCATCTGTATTCGGCGGATACGGAGCTCTATGAAAGCTTTGCCGGGCATTTCAGCAGGGGAATGCTGACCGATCTTCAGGCTCAGAGTGAATACTGGAAGCAGTTTGAGACTCCTGTGGCTGCTGCTGCCTCAAGCATAGACGACAGCTATCTCAAAATCAACCGTCAGCAGGAAGGGGTCAGAAGCTACGGAAGGGTGGCAGACCTTATCATAGCATATTATTTTGATGAGATAGCTTCTGTAAACAGTTGACGCAGAGGAGAATTATTTTCAAAAGCACTGTACAAATCCGGAGAAATTGTGTATAATGTATTTGGAAAAGTCTGTTAAGTTTCAGTTTTTTACAAAGAAAAACAAGGCTGAGAGGTACAAGAACCGTATGACCGCAAAGCCTTGCCTTTGCTGCGCTGCTTTTGTGAGCCGCTGCCTGCTGTAAACGCTGACAGAGCGTAATAGATCCGGAGGTATATTATATGCAAAAGATACTTATAGCCGATCATTCCGAGATAAACCGTTCTTTGCTTTATGAGATATTCGCTTCTCAGTATGAGCTGCTTATCACCGACAGCAGCGAGGAGACCTGCAAAATGCTTATGGATAACAAGGATGCTCTTGCTATCGTAATGATCTCCGAATCAATCGCTGAGCGCATATCTCAGGACGCAGCCAGGACGCTTCTTTCACTCAAACTGTTTGATCTCGTTCCGGTAATGATAATCCTTGAAAAAAAAGGCGCTGATATAAAGCCTCAGAGGTTCCATTTCCCGTTCAGCGACGTATTGGATACTCCGGTGAATCCGTATTTAGTAAGAAAAAGAGTGGAGAATCTCATTGAGGCCTATTCTAATAAAAAAGAGCTTGAGCAGCTTGTTACCGACCAGACAAAAAAGATACTCGAGCAGAACAGAGAGCTTAAGGAGCAGCAGAAAAAGATCAATACGATAAACAATGATATGCTTGATGCTCTGAGTATGATGATAGAATACCGTGATGTTGAGTCCGGCAGACATATACACAGGATAAGAAAATTCACTGAGGTGATCCTGCGTATTCTTGCGGAAAAATATCCTCAGTACAATCTTACAGAGGGCAAGATCGAAATGATAACCTCTGCCTCATCAATGCATGATATTGGCAAGATAGCGATACCTGATTCTATCCTTCTCAGCCCGAAAAGGCTTTCGTATGATGAATTTCGTATAATGAAGCAGCACACTATCAAGGGCTGTGAGATACTCGATCAGCTTGATGCGGTTGAAAAGAACGAATACTACAGATACTGCTATGATATCTGTCGATATCATCACGAAAAATGGGACGGCACAGGCTATCCTGACGGTCTTGTCGGAGATCAGATACCGATATGGGCTCAGGTCGTCTCCCTTGCTGACTGCTATGATGCGCTTACCAGCGAGCGTCCCTACAAGACATCTTATACCCATGAGCAGGCAGTAGAAATGATAAGAACAGGCGCCTGCGGTTCATTCTCTGATATCATGCTCGACTGCTTCAGCGCAGCACTTCCGAAATTCAAGCAGTTGGCTATAGAGTATGCGGATGTAAACAATGCCGACAGGAGCATATCCGACAAAAGACCCTCGGCAAAGATCAAAAAAAGCATAGATCACTCAAAGGACGTCTATCAGAAAATGGACAGAGATGATCTGATAGACACGATAGAACACCTGAAAAAAAGCATTGCCGAGATACAGAAGCTTGACAGAGAGGCTCTGTATAAGCTGAACGATTATGTAATAGAATTTGATATCCGTGCAGATATGCTTCATGAAAGAAAGGGAAGCCTCAAGACGATCTGCGGATATATTCCAAAGAATTATGAGGAGACTGTCAATGTACTCTCTGAAAACTGCACGGAGGAATACAAGCCTGTATTTGCGAGGTGCTTCCGCTCAAAGAATATAACGGAGCAGTATGAAAACGGTGAGGAAAGGGTAGTTTTCGAGTGTATGTTTGACCTCGGCAAGGGAGAGTTTTCACCGGTAAGGTGCGGAGCAATACCTGTTTTCGAGAACGACAGGCTCTCAAAGATAATTTTTGCGATAACAGAGCTGTCTCAGAGCTCTGAGAACCGTGAATTCAGCATTGATAAGGATATAGTGACCGGCCTGTGGAACTACACGGGCGTAAAGAGGGAGATAGACGAATTTCTTGCCAATGACGGCAAAAACGGCTATCATGCTCTTGTGATGATAGATATAGATGATTTCAGAACGATAAACAGACAGGCGGGCTACCGCTTCGGCAACGATATTCTCTGTGATATCACGAATCTTCTGAAATACCGTATCTCGGGCAGCAATATCCTCGGCAGGATAGAGGATGATAATTTTGTCATCTTTATCAACGACTGTCCCGATAAGGAGCAGAGAAGCGTTATCATCGAGGATATTTTCCGCTGTATACATAAGACCTATATCTCGGGGGAGGAGAGGCTTCCGAATATTTCCGCCTCGGTCGGTATAGCGCTTTATCCCTCTGACGGCTCTGATTTTGATGAGCTGTTCAATAATGCCTCAAAGGCAGTTGAGGTCGCAAAGGTCAACGGAAAGAACATGTATCTGTACTACAACAATAATATGCGTGACGATTGGCTTGTAAAAAAATACGACGGGTCGCTCAAGGTCGTGGAAAATAACAAGCTGGAGGTCACAGAGCTGCAGGCTTATTTTATCCCTGTTCTCGATTCTGCAAGCGGTTATATCGTTTCCTACGATATAATAGGCCTTAGCGGCAATTATATGTCAAAGCTTGTCAATGTTGAAACGCTTATGCAGGCGGCGGCAAACTCCGAGCATATTTCTGCGCTGTCTCTCAACAGCGTGAGCAGGCTTCTTTCGTTTATCGGTCAGCTTGAATCAGAGAATACTGCTCTTCCCGAGCTTTCCGTGCTTACGATGTTTGATGCCGACGAGCTTGATACGCTGATCTCTGCCTTTGAAGATATGCTGCATAAATATCCTGTTGACTGCAGCAAGCTCTGCATTATGCTCTCTCATGATATGGTGGAGCATCTCAGCGTTGCAGAACTGACCGATTTTGCGGGTCAGCTCAAAAACCTCGGTTTTATGGTTGGAATCTACAATGTCGGTATCAGAAATATCAACGTGAACTGCTTTATTGAGAATCTGTTTGACAGGGTGCTTTTTGCAAAAAGCTTTATCCAGTCGGTCTCAGACGGCGTTTATGATATCGACATCATGATAAATCTGATAAAATACTTTGATAAGCTCGGCACAAAATCTGTTCTTCCGGGCGGTATCGGCAGTGATTTCGTATCTACTCTCAGGCAGAGGTCTTCATACGGCTTCGGATATCATAAGGACGAGTTTATCTCTCTTAATGAATTCAAGCTACAGATGAACGCATCCTCTGTGATAAAGGAATATCCTGCTCTCTCTCATGAAAAGACCTCTCTTGTTCTCAATGACAGAATGTATGATGAGATCCTTGAACAGACAAAATCCTTTATCATAGAGTGGTCGCCGAGATTTGACAAGATCAAGATCTCAGGGTCGTTTGCGCATATGTATGGCTATAAGCCGGAGCCGGA
>ONFW01000025.1 GCA_900317215.1 uncultured Eubacteriales bacterium
CATGATGGGAACCAATAATCAGCAGGCAGCAAACAACGGAGGCACCGCTGTGCTTCCCGGCAGCACGGGGTATTATGACATGAGCGATTCCTATGCTGCAAGAGACAAGGCAAACGATATCAACCACCAGAAATTTGACGACTATATCTTAGGCAGAGACAGAATGCAGGACAACTCAACAGGAGACATCTATTACACAGATCCGAGCTTCTATGACGATTATCAGAACGGCGGCGGCCAGCGGTACTCACCTATCGAGGACAGTCAGTATCTTGATGATCCCGTAGGCACTATAGGCTGGTAAAAGCAGAAAAACAAAAAGGGGTGTTATTTATGAAAAGAAAGCTTTCAGCACTTATAACGGCATTTATTATTTCCGCATCAATGCTCACAACTGCCTGCTCGGGTGACGGACAGAGCAGCAGCGGCTCCGGCAGCGGCGGGATCCTTCCCGGCACAGTTCCGGGCACAAATGCCCCAATGACCGAGGCTGACAAAAACGTAAAGATCACTGCGGGAGAATGGACCAACATTGAATGGACGCCCTATTCTCACCAATATGTAACCCTGCAGATACCGAAGGGCTGGACGGTAGAGGTGACCGATCTTTATCAGGGAGGACAGACAGGCTCAGGAACTCTCGTGGTTGTACGTAATCCCTCATCCACGGTCTGCCTCTCCTATATGGATTTCGCAACTATCTACTCCTCGCTGATGAAGGAGACAACGATAGAATCCTTCTTCCGTGATACTGTTGCAGGCAACAGCAACGGTGAGATAATGAACTTTACTACAACGAGTAAATTCCAGTCTGAATCTCAGAAGGCGTTTGCACAGTCAAATTCTGCGGTCCTTGACGCCGGAGTGCTTACGGGAGACTGGAAATCGAAAAAGCTGAATATGGACATGGAGGGCATTTATTCCGGTTGTGTTGAAAGCTCCCTGGGAATGTACGGGATGCACACCATTGTAAGCCCGATCTCCATGGACGTTCCAAAGGGAACGCTTGCCAACTGGAACGATGTTCTGACAAAGATAATGTCGAGCATACAATGGACTTCCGCCTGCACTGCAAGATATCAGGCGGGCTCGGTGATAAGCTCCGGAGGCTCCTCCGGCGGAGATTCAAGCCCCATTATGGAGGCGTGGGAAAACCGCAACAAGTCAGAGGATATTATGAGCCAGAAGAGGTCGGATGCAACTCTGGGACATGAAAGAGTGCAGGACACCTACACCGGAGACATCTACATGGCTAACAACGGTTTTTATCAGCAGTACAGCACAAGCGGCGGACAAAGGTATGTCCCCATTACGGACGATATGTATACTCAGGGATATGTGGGATATCTGAGCTACTGAAGAACTTTTCCCGACAAATTGCTCCAAGCTGACAGCAGGGACACGGCAGAACATATATTTGCCGTGTCCCTGTTTTTTTCAGGCAAAAAAAGTCGGTGTGGTAATTCGCAGAAAAATTGCGTATTGACCCGCACCGACTTTTTTGTTTTTATCGAAGAACTGCCGCATACACTCTGCATCAGTGGGCGGCAAGCTGACGCTCCTGAGTTGTCACACATCACATGCACTGTGCTGTTGGATTGTTCATAATATGTAAGTAAGCGTTAGAACTCTTCTTTGTTTGCTTGCGGTCGTATGACGACCGGACCGTAATTGTCAGGATATTCATTTGCGGTTATGATGCCTGTGTTCTCGTCAATGTCTATGATGCCGTAGCTGCCGTCAAAGCCTATCGAGCCCGGATTCATTATAAGCATCATTCCGTCCGCAGTTGTGAGCGTTCTGTGTGTATGACCGAACAGTACGATGTCAGCCTTTTCCCTGTGTCCGAGAGCGATGAGCCTTTCGATGCCGTCCTTGACGTACTGAGCATGACCGTGAGTTATCATTACCCTTTTTCCGCCCAGCTCAACTGTTATCAGCAGGGGAAGATCGTTGCACCAGTCGCAGTTTCCTTTCACTGCATAGATCTTTTTTTTCGGAAATGTTCTGCCAAGCTCCTTGATATCTCTGTGACCGTCTCCGCAGAAAATGATGACGTCGGCATGTTTGTATTTTTTTACCGCAATAGCCATATTATTGTCGTTTCCGTGGGAATCCGAAAAAACCAGAATCTTCATAATTTACTCCTTTTTTACATAAAACTGTAGAGGTGGTGAGTTTATGGATAAAAACAGCGTTGACAAGCTTTTTGGGAGTCTATCCGAGGAGGACAGGAAAAGGGTAGAGAGCATTCTTGCGGACAGAAAAAAGACTGAGCAGGTGCTCAATACTCCACAGGCGCAGGAGCTTATGAAAAAGCTCATGGGGGATAAGTGAGCCATGGAGGATATCTCCCGAAGGATAAGCGAGCTTCTGAGCGACCCTCAGATGCTCGAGCAGATAAAGGGACTTGCAGGCATGCTCGGGCAAAGCAGTGATAAAGGCGAAAAAACGCCTGTGGAAAACATTCCGCCTGTGCAGCCAATGCATAACACTCAGCCGCAGAACGGCGTGATGCCGGATCCCGATATGCTCGGAATGGTGATGAAGCTTGCTCCGCTGCTGAAGAATATTGACAGAGAGGACGACAGCACAAGACTTCTCAGGGCGCTGCGGCCTTTCCTGCATGAGGAGAGGTGCAAAAGGCTTGACGGAGCGATAAGACTTATTGGAATAATGAAAATGCTGCCGCTGCTTAAAGGGGCAGGTCTTGAACTGTTTTGACCGACTATTGTTCAGGGCGGTGAATAAATGACCGATAACGAACTGCAGAGAATGCAGGAGGAGGCTATAAGGCGCACTCGTGAAATGCAAAAACGGGCGGAGGAGGCGAGGCTTAATTCACAGCCCCTCTCTGTCCGAAAGCATGAGGGACAGGCTCAGTCTGCAAATGCTGCCGGTGAGGAAAAGCCTGTCCGACAGCATGGGGGACAGGCTCAGTCTGTATATGTTCCAGGTGAAGGTCAGAACCGTCAGGCAGGAAGTAACGCGTCTGACGGAAACGGAACAGGGGAAAGGGGCGGAGCTCTGGATTTCCTGTTCCGGGATAAGGAAAAGACCCTGATACTTGGTTTGATACTTCTGTTAATGGACGAAAAGACCGACAACAGCCTTCTTCTTGCTCTGATGTATCTGCTGCTTTAGGCTTATCTTATCTGACCGTCGCCCTCGATGATGAATTTCATTGAGGTGAGCTCGTTGAGTCCCATGGGACCTCTTGCATGCAGCTTCTGGGTGGATATGCCTATCTCTGCGCCAAGACCGAACATACCGCCGTCGGTAAATCTGGTTGAGGCGTTGACATATACGGCTGCGGAATCAATGCTTGAGGTGAATATCTTGGCGTTTTTATAGCTGCCTGTAACAATGCATTCGCTGTGACCCGTGGAATACTTTGTTATATGAGCGATTGCCTCATCAAGAGAGGAAACGACCCTGACCGCTAACTTATAATCGAGATATTCCGTTTCCCAGTCTGACTCATCGGCAGGGATAACGCTGCTTCCGAGAATGGCGGCGGTTTTTTCACAGCCGTGGAGCTCCACGTTCTTTTCGTCGAGCCTTGCCTTTATAACGGGCAGGGCTTTTTCTGCTACTGCTTCATGAACGAGAATAGTTTCTATGGCGTTGCATACTGAGGGACGGGAGGTCTTTGCGTTATAGATGATGTCGGCAGCCATGTTGATATCCGCACTGTCGTCTACATATACATGGCAGTTGCCTGCGCCTGTTTCTATCACAGGTACCTTGGCATTCTCAACAACAGCCCTGATAAGTCCCTTTCCGCCTCGGGGAATAAGCACGTCAAGGTATTCGGTAAGCTCCATAAGCTCGATTGAGGATTGTCTTGACGTATCCTCGATAAGCTGAATGCTGTTTCTGTCAAGCCCCGCCTTTTCAAGAGCGTCCTGCATTATCGATGCAAGGCATTTGTTGGAGCTGATAGCCTCCTTGCCGCCTCTGAGAATTACGGCGTTTCCGCTTTTAAGGCAAAGCACTGCCGCGTCGACCGTAACATTGGGGCGCGACTCGAAGATCATTCCGATAACGCCGATAGGTACCCGTACCTTGGTTATTTCAAGACCGTTGGGTCTTGTGCTGCCCGATATTACGGTTCCTATAGGGTCGGGGAGAGCGGCGACCTCAAGCACGCCGTCGGCTATTCCTTTTATCCTTTTTTCGTCAAGCCTGAGCCTGTCTATAAGGGAAGCGGAAAGGCCGTTTTTTTCGCCGTTTTCAAGGTCAACGGAATTAGCCTGCATTATAAGCTCCGTATTTTTGATAAGAGCCTCTGCTATAGCTCTTAGAGCCTCGTTCTTTTTTTCGCCTGCAACGGCAAGCTGTCTTGATGCCTGCTTCGCATTTTTTCCCATGATGTCAATAGTTCTCAACAAAAACACTCCTTTTTAAATTTTTCCCTCGGCGGCAAGGAACATTGTTCCCTGCTGTTCGCCGTCGATCAGTCTGTAAAGATTTGCAGGATCCTTTCCGCTCATAACGCAGCAATTGATGCCGGCCTCGTTAGCTGCTGCGGCTGCTACTATCTTTGTTGCCATGCCGCCCGTGCCTCTGTTAGAGCCTGAGCCGCCTGCCATTTCTCTGATACGGTCGTCTATATGAGTGACGTAAGGTATCTTTTTGGCGTCAGGCTCCTTTCGCGGATCCTTATTGTAAAGACCGTCAATATCGGTGAGGATAATAAGCATATCGGCGCCTACAAGGTCTGCAACAATGGCGGATAGATTGTCGTTATCTCCGAAATTTGCTCCGACGATCTCATCAATGGCAACAGTATCGTTTTCGTTCACGATAGGGATGATCCCCATTTCGAGAAGGGTCTGGAAGGTGTTCATAACATTCTGCCTTGAATGCTCGTTTATGACCACATTCTTAGTCAGCAGGAGCTGTGCCACGGAGTTGTTATATTCCCCGAAGAACTTGTCGTAGAGGAACATCAGCTCACACTGACCCACTGCAGCGATAGCTTGCTTATACCTTGTTTCCGAGGGCCTTTCCTTAAGCTTGAGCTTTCCTACTCCTACTCCGATAGCTCCGGAGCTTACGAGTATTATCTGTTTTCCGCTGTTGTGAAGGTCGCTGAGCACCTTGCAAAGCTGCTCAAGTCTTTTCAGATTGACCTTGCCGTTCTCATAAGTCAGGGTGGAGGTGCCGACCTTGACTACGATCCTTCTTGTTTTGAATCTATTCATATTCCTGAGTACCTCTGATCCTTTGAATTTCTACTTATTATAGCACATAAAAAGCTGCAGGTCAATTCTAACGCTCGTGGAAGAATAGGTTTAAACACAGCGAATTTAGGGAGAGGGCCGGGAAGCCCCTTTTTTCGCCAGAAAAAGGGTCCCTCGGCGGTCTGACTGCTTGGGTAAATATTGAAATATTGCGGTCAGTATGATATAATAACAATAAAAAACGGAGGTACGGTTATGACACAGCTTGAAAAAATCGTAGATTTCATTGACAAGGCGAGAGTTTATTATCTTGCTACGGACGATGACGGACAGCCAAGGGTAAGACCCTTTGGAACGGCACTCCTGTACAGCGGAAGGCTCTATATCCAGACAGGAAAATCTAAAAGTGTTTCAAAACAGCTTGCTAAAAACCCCAACGCTGAGCTTTGTGCGTTTTCTGACGGTGTATGGCTGCGTGTTTCGGGCAGGCTTGTCAACGATGACAGCAAAGAGGTAAAGTCTGTCATGCTTGACAAATATCCCGAGCTTAAGGGCATGTACAGCGCCGACGATGACAATACTCAGGTTTTGTTTTTTGAAAATGCCACGGCTGTTTTTTCTTCCTTTACGGCACCGCCGGAAGCCTTCAGCTTCTGAGATCGTACAAAAAACTCAAAGCGCAGGAGCATATCGCACAGACTTACCTGTGTGATATGCTTTTTTTATGACCAACTAAAAAGCGACCCCGACAAACGCTGTCAGGGTCGCTGTTACGAACTTATAAAACCATTACCATTGGACTCATTCCTAAATAATACTTTTGGTTCCATCAGGCTTGCCGTCGCAAACCGTTATAAAGGAGGATATTACATTGGACTCAATCCTTAATATTATTTTCAAGAAATGTATATAGAAAACTGCCAACAGTTGCTATCCGATCATAGACTGAAACGCATAGGGCAAGAGATTCATACACCGGATGCCTCAAGCTTTTCAGCTCTTAATACTCCACTTTAACGGCTGACCATCATGTCAGCCCGTTGTATGACGAAAGATAATCGACATATAACGAAGCTTTCAATCTATGACAGGGGAATTGCTAAGTTCAACTTCTAAGGTATTATTCCCCCAAAAAGGATTTAAAGGAGGCTATCCCCGTATACCGACGGTTGTGATACTGTAAGTACCCTATATTAAATTGTGAGTTTCAAAAAGTCAGACACCCTGCTGCCAAGATGAATTTAAAACTGAGACAGGCAGCGTGACCGTCATCGTCGGGCTCTTCATACAATTCAAAGACCTTTCCGAACTCACAGCATAAATAGCTTGATTATAGGAGCGACTGTTCAGAGCCGATCTTCGGCTAATCGGAATAAACAGGGCTGCAACTATCAAACGATCTGCTCTTAATCTGTCTTATCCTTGTTGAAGACATCACGCCAAGGAGCGTGACTAAAAGTCTGACAAACCGGTTCCTGATCGCCCATTGGAGCTTGCCTCCCTTCATGTATTAGACTAAAGCAAGAGCCGATCCGAGGAGCGGATCCGTTAAGCTATACCCTTTGGTAACTTGCTCGCTCTTTCTTTATCTTGATTATATTATACCACAACTTCATAAAATGTCAATAGTTTTTCTAAACTTTTTTTAAAATTTATATGGCAATATTATACCAAAAAGCAGCGAACATATTCGTCAGTTCGACACAATGCAAGTGCTCCAGCAGCCGGTGAGGACTTCTGCGGCGGGAGAGTACCATTCGGCAATGTGTGCCGACCATGCCGGAAAGTGAGAGCGAGCACAGCGAATTCAGGGAGGGTGCGCGGTGGACACCTATCAGCCTATCAGCCGTAGGCTTAGAAGCACGGTGCAGAGCCTTGACTTATCAGAGGATTTGAGGTAAAATGATAAATACAATAATACCGAAAGGAGCGATCCGCATGAGCAATGAGATCGAAAACGAAGAATTATACGGTGATGACCTTATCACCCTGACAGACGATGAGGGGAATGAATATGAGTTTCTCGTGCTTGACGAGATAGACTACAAGGACGGTCATTACCTTGCTCTTATCCCGCAATTTGATGACCCCGATTCTGGCATTTCCTCAGATGATACCTACATGATCTTTGAGGCGGTAGAGGATGAAAACGGTGATCCTCAGCTTGCAGAGATCGATGATGACGAGCTTCTTGATGAGCTTGCTGAGATCTTTGCGGCAAATGTAGAGGACGACGAGGAGACAGACGGGGAAGATGAAGAGGAGCAGTAAGAAAAAAATGCTTTTTCATGTAATTTCCTCTTGATTTTTTCTCTGTTATGTCTTATAATTAGCTTAAACAAAAGAATGATTTTTTGTTTATAATTTCTGCCCAATTCGTTAGGTGCGTCTATTTAACCCTACAACTATTATTCAGGGAGTTCATCTCCTGCGGCGGACTTCAGACCTCCCGCTTATGCGGACGAAGGGAGTATGAAATCGCAGGGAGAACACCCACCTGCTTTTTCTTCGTAGGCAGGTTATCTAAGACGCAGACGGTTGGGCGGATTTTTTATTCTTTCGGATCTATATGATCCGATTTTTTTGCTTTTCATAGATTGTCCGATCTTTCTGCACGACTCCTTCTCTTGTGCGTTTTGGTCATAATATACATATACTAATTGCTGTATTATGAATTATTCAAGATAATGACAATATTTTTATTAAATGCAGTTCAAGAGTTACAAGATTGTAATTGAAAGTAACACCTTAAACTTTTATAATGTATTTGTATCATTATAAACTTGAAATGGACAGAGGTGAAGGTATGGCTGAAAAGAACAAAAAACGCAATCTTATTCTTACCGCTGTTTCACTCATAGTTATTCTTTCCGTATCCGCTGTTCTGATAATTCTTTCTCTGAATATGCAGAGAAAGGCAGAGGCGAACGATATCAGACTATCAGCAGATGATGTTGTAACGGGGATAACCAAAAAAATGAATTATACAAATCTTTCCGCTATCTCAAATATTGAAAGGTATTATGAAATACCCAAGGATACGGTGTCTGACTATGCAATGTATATTTCAGGCAAATCGGGAGTAGAGACCGAGATAGCCTGCTTTGTACTAAAGGATTCCGACTCCCAGTCTGTTCTTGACAAAGCAATATCGGAATATCTCAACGAGAAAAATCCTTCCTCACAGGCATCGGCTCAGCTCATAAACTCAAGCGTTGCAACGCATTATCCTTATGTTCTTGTAGTTGTGGCGCAGGACAGCGAATCAGCAGTGAAGGCGTTTGAAACAGTCCTTAATGAGAGCAGAAATTCATCTGATGAATAATAAAGCAAAACCGACCGTAACGAAATTCATTTTCGCTGCGGTCGGTTTTTTGTCTGAGTATCAGATATCAGCTTATTGTCTGATAAGTGTCTTTCCGTCCATTTCCTCGGGTTGTGATAGTCCTAAGAGCTGAAGCATGGTGGGAGCTATATCCGCAAGTCTTCCGCCGTCACGGAGCACGCAGGGATGATTGACTACACAGAACGGAACGAGATTTGTTGTATGAGCGGTGAACGGAGAGCCGTCCTCCTCGATCATCTTATCGGCGTTGCCGTGGTCGGCTGTTATAAGGGCAATACCGTCCATTCTTGTGATAGCCTCAACTACCTGTCCCACACAGTCGTCAACAGCCTCTACAGCCTTTACAGCAGCCTCAAAAACACCTGTATGACCTACCATGTCACAGTTTGCAAAGTTGAGGATAATAACGTCATATTTGCCGCTCTCTATTCTCTCGACTGCGTTTTTTGCAACCTCATAAGCGCTCATTTCGGGCTGGAGATCGTATGTTGCCACCTTAGGAGAAGGGATGAGGCATCTGTCCTCGCCCTCAGAGACCTTCTCGACACCGCCGTTGAAGAAGAAGGTGACGTGTGCGTACTTCTCTGTTTCGGCGATCCTGAGCTGAGAAAGACCCTTTGATGAGATGTAGTCGCCAAATGTATTAGTGAGCGACTGCGGCTTGAAGGCTATCTCAACATTAGGCATAGTCGCATCATACTGAGTCATGCATACATAGTTGAGAGGGAAGAAGCCAAACCTGCGCTCGAAGCCGTTAAAGTCGGGATCAACGAGTGTCCGGGTGATCTCTCTTGCTCTGTCCGGTCTGAAATTGCAGAAGATAACGGAGTCGCCCGCTTTGATCGTTGCGTTCTCTGCACAGACAACAGGAACCACAAATTCATCAGTAACACCGTTTGCATAGGAATCTGCTACTGCCTGAACGGGATCGTCAGCCTTGACGCCCTCGCCGTATACAAGAGCCGCATAAGCCTTTTCAACTCTGTCCCAGTTGGTATCCCTGTCCATTGCGTAATAGCGTCCCGAAACTGTGGCTATCCTACCTACGCCTATCTCCTCAAGCTTAGCCTTAGCCTCAGCCATATAGTCCTTTGCACTTGAGGGCGGAACATCTCTGCCGTCAAGGAAGGTGTGGAGGAAAACGTTCTTTACGCCCATCTTTTTAGCCATTTCTATAACGCCGTAGATGTGGGTGATATGACTGTGAACTCCGCCGGGAGAAAGAAGACCCATTACATGAAGGGACTTGCCCTCCTGTGAGGCATTCTCCATTGCCTTGACAAGTACCTCATTTTTATATATAGAGCCGTCCTTGATAGCCTTGCTTATTCTTGTAAGCTCCTGATATACAACACGGCCTGCGCCCATATTGGTGTGACCGACCTCACTGTTGCCCATCTGACCGTCAGGCAGACCTACGTCCATTCCCGAGGCGGCTATCAGTGTTGTAGGATTCTGTGAGAAGATCTTTTCCATATTGGGCTTGTTGGCCTCACGAATGGCATTGCCGAAATTCGTTCCGATGCCGAAGCCGTCAAGTATCATTAAAATCAAAGGTTTTTTCATATATTGACCTCCCTTTTCTTAAAGAAGGGCTTCGGACAAGCCGTCCGAAGTCCTCTTTTTCCGATATGTCAGCCGTTTGACGCAGCCTCAAGGAGCACGCCGAAATCGGCAGCCTTAAGAGATGCTCCGCCGATAAGACCTCCGTCAACGTCAGGCTGTGCGACGAGCTCTGCGGCATTCTTCGGATTCATTGAGCCGCCGTACTGGATAGTAACAGCATCCGCTGTTTCCTTGCTGTAGAGCTTTGCAAGTGTAGCGCGGATAAAGGCGCAGACCTCCTGTGCCTGCTCTGCGGTAGCAGTTTTGCCTGTGCCGATAGCCCATACAGGCTCATAGGCAATTACGACATTCTTCAGATCTTCCTCTGAGACATCAAAGAGATCCAGCTTGATCTGCCTTGCGATGACCTCCTCTGTGATATTGCACTCACGCTCCCAAAGAAGCTCGCCAACGCATACTATAGGCTTAAGTCCGGCAGCAAGAGCAGCTCTTGTTCTCTTGTTAACAGTCTCGTCAGTCTCGCCGAAATACTGTCTTCTCTCGCTATGACCGATGATAACATATTCAACGCCTATCTCGGTGAGCATATCAGCGGATATTTCACCTGTAAATGCGCCGCTCTTCTCGAAATGAACATTCTCTGCTCCTACCTTGATGTTCGTTCCCTTTGTAAGCTCAACAGCGGTCTCGAGGTTTGTAAAGGGCACACAGATAACAACGCCGCAGGTCGCCTTTTCAGCGATCGGCTTGAGCTCCTCAATGAGAGCCCTTGCCTCGGGACGTGTCTTGTTCATCTTCCAGTTGCCTGCAATAATAGCCTGTCTGAGTTCCTTGTTCATGTTGATAATCTCCTTTTTGTTTTTCTTGGTCAGCTTTTCCCGAAAAAAAGGGGTGAAGCTTTGCCCCACCCCTTAATCCTTACGGTATCAAGAACAGCGGACAACGCATGAATGAAAGACTGTCATTCACTATTCATTATTCACCATTCGGTATTTATTACTCCTTCTCGTTGAGGCAGGCGATACCCGGGAGCACCTTGCCCTCGAGGAACTCGAGAGATGCGCCGCCGCCTGTTGAGATATGAGTCATTCTGTCTGCATAGCCGAGCTTCTCTACTGCTGCAGCAGAGTCGCCGCCGCCGATTATTGAGATAGCTCCGCTCTCTGCAACTGCCTTGGCAACAGAGATAGTACCGGCAGCAAAGTTTTCCCACTCGGAAACGCCCATAGGACCGTTCCATACAACAGTGCCTGCGCCTGTGAGAGCCTTAGCAAACTTCTCCCTTGTCTTGGGGCCGATGTCAAGACCCATCCAGTCGTCCTCTATCTTATCGGAATCAACTACCTTGAATGCAGCGTCCTCCTTATACTCCTGAGCAACAACGGTATCCTCGGGAATAAGGAAGCTTACGCCCTTATCCTTTGCCTTTGCCATGATATCCTTAGCAAGCTCTACCTTATCAAGCTCGCAGATAGAGGTGCCTGTTGAATAGCCGAGAGCCTTCATGAAGGTATAAGCCATACCGCCGCCGATGATGAGAGTGTCAACCTTGTCAAGAAGGTTTGTGATAACTCCGATCTTATCGGAAACCTTTGCGCCGCCGAGAATAGCAACAAAGGGTCTCTTAGGATCGCTCAGAGCGCCGCCCATTACGGATATCTCCTTCTGGATAAGATAGCCGCATACTGCGGGCAGATAATCTGCAACGCCTGCTGTTGAAGCGTGAGCTCTGTGAGCTGTGCCGAAGGCATCGTTGACATAGATCTCTGCAAGAGAAGCAAGCTGCTTTGAGAACTCGGGATCGTTCTTTTCCTCTTCCTTATGGAAACGAACGTTCTCGATAAGTCCTACCTCGCCGTCCTTAAGAGAAGCAGCAATGCTCTTTGCGCTTTCGCCGACTACATCAGAGGCCATTTTTACCTCAAAGCCGAGAGCCTTTGAGAGATAAGCGGCAACGGGAGCGAGGGAATACTTCATGTTGAACTCGCCCTTCGGACGACCGAGATGTGAGCAAAGAATGACCCTTGCCTTATGGTCTACAAGATATTTAATGGTCTTTAAAGCCTCATCGATACGCTTGGGGTCTGAGATGTTGCCTTCTCCGTCGAAGGGTACGTTGAAGTCGCAGCGAACAAGAACTCTCTTGCCTGCAACATCAATATCCTCAACTGTTTTCTTGTTAAGATAATTCATGTCAAAAACATCCTTTCAAAGTTTATTTGGCTGCTGACATGCAGCTGCTCTGCGCTTTACGGCATGTAACCGTCACTTAGTATTTTATAACATTTTCTTTGTTTTTTCAATAGCAACAGGCAAGATAAAACAAATTTATTTACAGAGGGTACCAAAAGGCTATAGGCTATCAATTGGCAAATTCAGGGAATTTCTTCAGTGTCTCCTGCATTGTGCCGTCAAACATGACCTTGCCGCTCTGAAGGTATATACATCTTTTGCAGAAATCCTGGATATCCTTGTTATGGCTTACATAGAGAACGGTGACATTCTTCTTTATCAGCTCATTTATCTTCGCCTTGCACTTCTGCTTGAAATTGTTGTCTCCTACGCTGAGAGCCTCGTCTATTACAAGTATATCGGGATCCATATTGATATTGATAGCAAAACCGAGACGTACCCTCATTCCGGAGGAATATGTCCTTACGGGCTGGTCGATATATTCCTTGAGGTCGGCAAAGGCTATCGCCTTCTTTTCTATCTCGTCGATAGCAGTATTTCTGAGCCCGAATACATAGCATCTGAAGCGTATATTCTCTCTGCCTGTCATATCGGGGATAAAGCCTGCCGTCAGCTCCAGCAGAGCCGAAACCCTGCCTCTGACGTAGATCTCCCCGCTTGAAGGAAAGGCAACGCCGGTGATCATTTTCAGCAGGGTGGATTTTCCCGCGCCGTTCCTGCCGATTATCGCAACGGATTCTCCCTTCATGATGTCGAAGCTCACTCCGTCAAGCGCCTTATGCTTCATAAGCTTCTTTGAGCTGTAGAAAAGTGCGGCAAACTGCTCTCTGCTGTTGCGGTAAAGCGTGTAGACCTTCGACACGTCCTTAAAGGAGATTATCGGTTTTTCGGCGTCTGTTTCCTTAGCGATCTCCTTATCATCTGTCCCGTTTTTAAGCTCTGTTTTTTCACTCATCGGAGCATTTTCCTTTCCAATGCAGTATTTATAGAATAATAATACAGCTTGAAAAAATAAAAGTCAACCGAATAGGCAGTAAATCATGATTATTAACATATTTAAGAAAAAAACCATGATTTTGTTGGAGGAGCCTGACCGTTGAGCAGTAATACGGCGCAGGCTGCGAGTGCGGCAAAAAGAGGGACTGCTTCATCGGCAATAACAGACATCTCGCACGGCTCTACAGTCAAGCCTGAAAGAGTGGAGATAGTTCTTCTCAGACAGGCAACAAGCTTATCTCTGCTTCTGCAGGCAAGGGTCAGCGTATCCTTGGGAGAAGCCGAGCAGCCGATCACGGTGTTATTAAAGGGGATCAGCCCGTGAATTACCTGCGGGCTCTGGGTATCGGCTATAATGACAGTTCCGGAGGACAGAGCGGAAAGCTCAGCCTTCCCGCATAGAATAAGGATATCGGTACTGTCGGAAAGTCTGCTGTCATATACAGCGCCGATATCATATCTTTCACAGACAAAGCCGATAAGATCAAGCAGGCTCTCATTTTCGGGTAAAACGGCAAGGTTTATCATCACAGCACCTCCGCTGTTATTATTGGACAAATAAAAAGGATTTACTCAGAGCAGTTCTCATTATGAGAATGATTTCCATAACTGTTCAGCGGTTTCAGATATGGGTCTTGTTCTTCGGCACAGGTGTGATAGCTGGTGTATAATAATTCCGGGACGATCATCTGAATCTGTGATATGGTGTATTGAATAAATTGATATATTGTGGTATCATATTAAGCAGATGCTGGATCGAAGGTAACCGAGGGAGGTGAGGACTTGGAAATATCAGAGCTTTCGTTTTACGGGTTTATTGCTGAACAAAGCAAAAAATACGGTGATCTGCCGGCTTTTACCTGCGGTGACACCACTGTGTCCTACAGGGAGTTTCTTTCCCTTGTAGACAATGCGGCTGCAGAGCTTGACCGCCGTGGACTCAGAAGAGGAGACAGAGCTGTTATTTGGGGCTTTAACAGTCTTGGGTGGATAATAGCCTTTTACGCTGTTGCTGCTCTCGGCGGCTGCGCCGTTTTGATGAATTACGGTATCAGTGAGGCTGATGCTGCTGATCTGACGGCCAGCGCAGAGGCTTCGATGATGCTCTATGGCGAAAACAGAGCTGCTGCTCTGCAGCCGGAGGCCCCCTTCAGAGCAGCAGAGCTTGCGGGCATTTCGCAGGA
>ONFW01000050.1 GCA_900317215.1 uncultured Eubacteriales bacterium
AAGGGCGGCGGTCATATCCTCAAGAGGATAAACCTCCCTTGATATCTCGTTTATCAGGGCAAGCAGACGCTTTCCGGTAAGCTTTTCGCCGCCGCTGTTTTTCATTTCAGGCACGCCGTAGGAGCAGAGGAAAAAGGCGCTGCCCTGATTAAGCGTGATAGTATTCTGTCTGAACGCCACTCCCCTCATCTCGCCAAGATTGAACTGCATCTCGTCCTTTACAGCCTCAAAGGGCTCACCCGTGCGCTTGAGTAATATGGGAGGCATTCCTGCGTTTATATATTTCATCTCGCCCGAGGACAGGTTAATCCCGATAATGAGCGCGCTCACGGTCATATCGGCTGTCTTGCGGTCAAACCCGCAAAGAGCGTTGTTCGTTTCGTATGCTATCCTGTAAGGCTCGGCGCCTGTTCTTGCAAGTGTGCAGATGCTGTTGCAGGCAAGCATTGCCATTAGCAGTGAGGGCAGCTTTTTGCCTACAGATTCTCCTATCACTATGTAAAGCTGCTCCTCGTCTGTCATGAAGTAGTTGCAGAAGCTGCAGCAGTTGTAAACGGTGTTTTTAAGGCTTGCCGAAAGCTCAAACTCGGAATGACCCGTAAAGGCAGGCTCCGAGGTGTCTGAGGATATAGCCGACCGTATCCCTCCGGCAACATCAAGCTCCGCTTTGAGCCTCTCCTGAGCCGCCGTCATCTTCTTCATGTCCTCGGTATAACTCCTTATGCTCTCCGCCATGCTGTTGAAATTATCGGTCATCTGCTCTATCTCGTCATTTGTACGGATAACAGGAACATAGCGTTTTGCGCTGACATTCCCGTTGCTGACAAAGCCGTCCATTTGCTGTGAGAGCTTCTTTATCGGTCTGATGACCCTTTTCTGAATAAACAGCAGCAGTACAGCCGCAAAGAGAATGACTATCAGCTCAATCAGCACCACCATGGATACAGACGACCTTGCAGCCATGTGTCTGACCGTTTCCATTTCTATCGAAAGCCCTGCTACAGCATAGATCTCTCCGTTATCAAGGGTCAGAGGCACAAGTGTGGTAAGAAGGTCACGGTTCTGATGATCTCTCAGCTTATTTGTCATTTCGGGATCGCCCGACAAAAAGACGTCCTTCATCTCGTTAAATTCGGTAAGATCGTAAACATGCATTCCGAGAGTATAGCCGTCGCCGTAATCCCCGGAAATTATATCAAATATATAGATCACCTCGTTCTCGACCGTTCCGTCATCGCTCATGCACGGACGGTATACGAACAGGTTCTCAAGATGGAAGCCCGAGCAGATCCCCTCCATTTCCTTAACGGCATTGTCATAGTCGCTGTTCTTTCCGTTTTCGAGCCAGTATTTTATAACATCGGCATCTATGATCTTCTCAATGATAGCGCCGCATCTTTCAAGCCTGTCATTGCAAAGGGAAAGAGCATTGTTGTAGTTGACCCTGAAAATGATCTCTCCAAGACCTATTGCTATAAGAATGACAAGCACAACAAAGAACAGGCTGATCTTAACATTCAGCTTACGATATTTTTTCATAGGGTATCACACACCTCGGTTCTGCGGTAAAATTATTTACCATATCTCAAGATACTTCAGCTCACGGGCGTCCGCAGCGCCCGATAAAGCCCTGTCACACATGAATACATATCTTTTTGCGGTGGCATCGTTCCTGTCAAGCTTCAGAAGCTCTATGAAATAGCTGCGCGCCTGCAGATATTTTTCCTGCATGAAAAGCTCAACTCCGGTCTCAAAGGCTATCCGGCTTCTTTTCTTGGCGTATTTTCTGTCTGTGGGGTCGCTGTCGAAAACGTCATAGATCAGCTCGTCGCCCGAGCCGAACATGAAGCGTCCTATCTTTCTTGTGCTGAAACGGTTCTCAAACGACCGCACTCCGCTGAGAGATGTTCCCGTCATAAGTATCCTTGCCTGATATTTCCTTGCAGTCTCACTCAGCAGACGGGCAGTTCCGACCTCCTTTGATATAGCAAGAGGGGCGCTGTAATCAAGACACTTCACGGCGCTCAGCCATACCCTGCCTGTATGTATGCCCATTGAAAGACCCGCCTGCTCATTTTCGCTCAGAGCATCTGCGGCTCTCAGGTAGATATCAAAGGCACATTGCAGAGCCTCCTCAGCATTTTTCTCAAAGATCACCGTTATCCCCTCCTCACCCACACGGGTGAGCCTGCCTCCGCTTTTAATGATGACAGGAGAGCTGAACTGCACAAGACGCAGAAGCAGCTCAAGCTTTTTCTCGCCGTTCAGCTCTGCGGGAAGCTCGGTGCGGATATTCATTATTGCAGCCTGAAGCCTTTCGGTATGCGCGATCTCATACATTCTTATCTTCCTTTCATCACGGCACCTGAATATTGGTAACGCCGGGATTTGTTATACTTATCACGCCGCCGTAGGCGCACATGAGCTTGCTGGTGTTATTGAGAGCAGGAAAATTACCGATAAGCACCTGGGGGCTTCCCGGAGCCCACGGGGCAGGTATCGCAGGCACACACGGCATCGGTGTGAGAACTCCGAGCGCTGCCGCCGTTGCCGCAGCCACCTGGGGATTGGCAGGACAGGTACACATGCCAAAGGGCATTATGTTTGCCATAGGCTTGTTGTCCATTATGTTCGCAAGAGGCATTGAGGTCATTGTTTTGTTGTTCGGAAGGACGTTCATGACCGAGGGCGCCATTCCGAAGGTACACATCAGCTGTGCGCCGCCGCATACTGCAAATCCCATTTTTATCCCTGCGCCAATGCGCTTTTCCTTTCAAAAATTCATCTGTTCAAGCACGGGGCTGAGTCTGTCAGCTCCCGTGCAGTCATATTCTTTTGTAACAAGGCTTTCCCCCTGCGCCGTAAGGACGATACGGGAGACAGAGGGCGAAGCCCTCAGCAGAATGAAAAACTCTCCCTTTTTGTCAGCCGATACCTGAGATACGGGAAGAAGAAGGGTGCCTATCCTTGTGTAGCTGCCGCAAAGCGGAGAGAGAAGAGAATAGGTGTGGTCGCTGCCCGGCACGGGAGCCTCTATTACAAGGCTCTCGCTGCTTCCGTCTGCGCCCTGTATACGGAACCCTCCGCCCTCTATTGAAATGTTGTCCGGGTGATAGATCCTGAGAGTCTCAGCACCGCTTTCCGCATCGCTGAGAAGCTTGAGCGCCGCCTGTCTGTCGCAGATACAGGCGCTCACCTGAGAGAAGGGCTCAGCTCTGCCCTCAATCCTGATGCAGCCCGGCGGAGCGGGATAATTCCTTGCAGGTCTGAGACGGAGTGTGAGGGTCTTTATCTCATCACCGTCGATCGTCACCTCGGCGCTCTGTCTCTGATAGAAGCCGCCCTCAGCGAGAACGGTATAGCTTGCTTTGTCAAGGTCGGTAAAAACAAAACATCCGTTGTTCTTTTTTACCGGCGCACGCCCGTTTTCTATCCACGCCCTGGAGTTGCTGCCCTGTATCGCTTCTCCCGTGAGATCGTCGATGAGCGTTACCGCAAGAGAAACTCTGCGAAGCGCTCTGTGGGAGATCATGAAAGAGCCTTCCATTGCCTTACCTCCTTGTGCAATAAGCTCCGCTTATTCTGCGGGCTTTATCTGACCTACGGTGATATCCGTCTCGGTAACTCTTGTTATTGCGGTTATCTTCTCGGATACGAGCTCGACAGGATAGACCTTGTAGAAGAGTGAAAGCTTATACGGAACATTCGGCACATTCCATATCCTGTTCTTTTCCTCGGCGTCAAGCTCAAGCAGCTCAAGACGAGGCTCATGGCTCAGCTCTGTAAAGGGCTTGCCGAAAACGCTGCCCCTCAGCACGGGATTGCTCTCGAGTATCTGCATAGCTCTGCCTGTGATCTTTGCCTCCTCAAGCGAACGGAATTTAATATCGCTCGAGGAATAGGCTGTCAGCATGAAATAAAGATCGAGAAACATTGACGGCGCTCTCATTGCGCGCGTGCCTACCGCAGTTCTTTCGGGCATAGCCACAGCAGTGTCACGTTTTATATCATAGAGAAAGATCCCTAAGCTGACATCTCCCCTGTCCGAAGGGTGACACGCGCCTATCCCCTCGCTGTTAGGGATTATATCGGGTACGAGCCCTGTTCTGAGAAGCTTTATTATAGCCTCCTGTACGTCGGATATTATATTATAATCTGCCATTTTTACACCTCCGGTCAACCTGCGGGCACTGAGACGGGCGGGGCAGGCTCGGGAGAGGAGGAGGGCTCCTCTTTGACTATTTCCTGCCCGTTCTCGTCATAAAACGTGCCGTTGCCCGTTTCAGAGCCGTATCTGAATTCGCCGATATATTTTATTACGCCGTTATCATAGAATTCTCTGCCCTGACCGTCGTATCTGCCCATATAGAAGCCGCCGTCGTAGATCATGACTCCGCTGCTGTTATAGAGCCTGCCCGTTCCGTTGTAGCTGCCCTCCTCAAAGCTGCCCGAATAAATGAGCTGACCGTTCTGATAGAGCTTGCCCTCGCCCTGATAGGCTCCGTTTTCTATATTGCCCTCGAATATTACCTGATCTCCCGACTTTATCACTACATAGCCTGTTGAAACATTTCCGTTGTCATCGAGCTTCCCCTTTGCGGTGACGTTTCCGTCCTCATCGTAGAAGGTACCCTCGCCGGAATACCTGCCCTCTTCAAAGCCGCCTGTATAAACAATCTTTCCGTCCTTATAGAGCGAGCCGGTGCCACTATATTTTCCGTCGACAAAATCACCGTCATAAACAAGCTCTCCCGTTTTTTCGTCATAGAGCTTTCCCTTGCCGTCATAAACGCCGTTCTTTACCTCGCCGTCATATATGAGACTGCCGTCATCGCTCTTTATCTGAGTGGAGCCTGTGTCAACGCCGCCGCTCTCATTGATATTTCCGCTTGCTATCACGTTTCCGTTGGCATCATAGAGAGTTCCTTCGCCCTGCATCTTGCCCTTTACAAACTCGCCCTCATATTTAAGGCTGCCGTTTTCATAGAGCTTTCCGCTGCCGTTATACAGACCCTCACTGAAGCTGCCCTCATATACAAGCTTACCGTTCTGATAAAGCTTGCCGTTGCCGTCATATTTGCCGGCCTTGAAGCTGCCCTCATAAATGAGCTGGTCATTTTTATATAGCTTGCCCTCGCCCTCATATTCTCCGTTTACAAAATTGCCGTCGTATATCAGTCTGCCTGTTTTTTCATCATAGAGCTTGCCTGCTCCGTTGTATTTACCCTTGTCTACCTCACCTGTATATATCAGCGTGCCTGTACCGGATACTATGGTCGTCGTGCCGGAGGTGACACCGCCCTCGCCTATCGTGCCGGAGGCGACTATATTCCCCTCCTCGTCATAGAAGGTACCCTCGCCCTGCATAACGCCCATTGAGAATTCTCCCTCATAATAGAGTTTTCCGTCCCTATAGAGCTTTCCGGTGCCGTTGTAGGCGTCGTCGGTAAACTGTCCCTCATAAACAAGGACCTCGTCCATATACTGCTTGCCTCTGCCGTCGCATTTGCCGTCCTTGAAGCTGCCGTCATATATGATGAGCCCGTCCTCATATTTAAGGCCTGTTCCGTTATACAGTCCGTTGGAAAAGCTGCCTCTGTATATCACAACGCCTGTTTTCGGGTCGTAAAGAACGCCCTCTCCCTCGGATACTCCGTTTTTGAAACTGCCCGAGTAATGCTTTATCCCTGTTTCAAGATAGAGCGTGCCGGAGCCGTCAAAGTTGTTTGAGGAAAAGCCGCCTTCATATTTCAGTTTGCCGTTCTGATAATAGAGCTTGCCCTGACCCGAATACTGTCCTGCGGCAAATTCGCCCATATAAACTATTGCGCCCGTGTAGTCGTACAGAGTTCCTCCGCCCTCTATCTGACCGTTGTTGAGCCTGCCCTCAAAGAGAAGCTGGTCATGTGATGGCGTATCATAAAGCCTCACCTTGCCGGAGTAGTTAGTTGTCTCATGGCTGTTTACCCACATATCCTTTGTGAAGAACAAGCTGACGAGCCACGGGTTGAGAAACTTTATGCATAGAATGACTATCAATATCAATATCAGGAACAAAAACAGCACGAGCTTTTTTGCAATAAATCTGTCTCCTATTATGAAATACTGCTTTATGCTTTTGGGCTTTGCCGTTATGCCCTTTACGTTATCCTTAACATCGACCGCTACCTTGCTGACGATATTCTGAGGATTGATCTTTCTGAGGATCTTTCTCCAGAACAGAAAGATAGGCGTAATGAATATTCTTTGGAATTTTTTGAAGAATAGCTGAAAGGCTGCGAATAGATTCATTCTTATCACCCTGAATTATCAACTGAATTCTGTATTGTCACAGTGCCTATGCTCTTGAAATGACCGTTGCTGTTGTCATTTTTATGCGGATCTATTATCGTGTAGATAAGATAACCGACCGAAGCGGCTATCAGAGCAAAAATAAGTATCTTTTTCAGGATCTTGAGCAGCTTCTTGATCTTATCCCACAGCTTGAACCAGAAGGTCTTGGGCTGTTCATCGTTTTCGTTATAATTGCTGAGCTTGCCCATGAGAATGTAGTATTCCGCATAGACGTCGAGCATTCTGCGCTCTGTAAGCTCAGGCAGGCGCTTGAGAAAATCCATTAGCACATCGGGGACCTTGCGTTCCGTTTCATGCTCAAAGAGCTTTGATAATACCTTTACAATGTTTTCTCTGCCGTTTTGCCTGCTGTCGGTTATGATATCCTCTATCGGATAATTAAAGCTCACGGAAAGATCGGAAGCTACGGTTATCTGCTCAGGAACAAAGCATTTTGCAAGGAAGTAATCGGGTATATCCTGCAGCACTACCCTCTCGAGAAGCCTTCTGCCAAGCTCGAGTCTTTCCTTGAAGGGTACGCTCTCGGTGGAGAGCTTTGAGGCAAGAGTCATGCCCTGTGAATATCTCATTGCTATGCACAGCCTGCCGTCATAGATGAAATGCTCCCTGTAATCAGTAAAGGCCTCCCTGTCTATCGTGTCCGTAAGGCGGCTGACAAGGTCGGTGAAAAGACTGCTGTCCTTTATGCTCATTATCCTGCAAAGGCCGCCGCCGCTTATGTCTCTGCAGATGTAGGTGTCATATTTTTCAGTGCTTTCAGTTATCCCTATCACGGGATAATCGTGCTCATAGGTGCGTAATATCAACAGCAGAACCTCCCTTCTTCAAGCTTATGCATTATGCTGTCATTCCCTGACTACCACCATTATCGACGCCTTGACGTCCGGGAAGACAGCGCTGCGCGCCACTATCTCATATACTCCCTCGGATACGGGAGCTGTATACTGCCCGTTATCGTCAATGTTTCCGCCCGATTCAGGCACAACCGACCAGCGCAGCGTTTTGTTTGCCATATTCATGCACACGGCGTCAAGATATCTGCTCTCCCTCGGCTTTAACACAAGAGAGTTGGGCTTGATAAGTATCTTCATTTCGTTTTTGTCATTGTCGCCCTCATCTACGTCACGGATAGCTGTCCACTTTATCTCAACAAAATCGTCAAGCACGGTGGCAGTTGTCATAACTCCTATCACAAAGCTGCCCTTTGACGGGTCAAGCTTTGCAGCCGCCCTTATCTGGACTGTATCATCCTTGAATATTTCCGCATCGCCGTAGACCATGCTGTCGTTACGGGTCTTGATGCCTAAAATGACCGTGACGCTGCCAAGCCCGAGGCCGTGTATTATCTCACCTGAATAATAGGTCTTGTTTTTTGAGCTGCCCGAGCTGAGGTCTACTCTGCATATACCGCTGGCGATATCCTTATCGCTTGCCCTTGATACATGAGCGGCGGTCTCCTCTGCTCCTGTGCTTTCATTGCTGTGTCCTGATAAGCTTTTCAGAGCATGGCAATAGAGCGCATTCTGCAGGCAGCCGTTTATAACGTACTGTCCGAAGGGAACATTTCTGACGCCTTCTATCAGCGCTGTCTCACCTGCGTTTACAAGGTCTATCCGAGCAAGATAGAGACGGCTGCTCATTGAGCTTCTGAGCATATCGTCCATATTCCTGTCAAAGGCCTTGGTAAAGATCATATCGCTGATATTTCCCTTTACAACAAGCGCCTCGGAACTTCCCGAAGCCGTTCCCTCGCAGGGCTTGTTGTCACAGGACAGCCTGAAGGTAGCAGGGTCAACGCTTGCACTGGCATTAGTATCGGTGACATTGTTTGCCTTGACCTTATATACCAGGGTATAGCGGCCTGTCTTTTCGGTGAGCATCTCGTTGAATCTTACCGTAAGCACGGAGCTGTCGCCGTTATCGCCCGTCATGCAGATGAGCTGTACGTCATAGGAGAAGGACACGAACTGCTTTGTAAAGGTCTCTATCTCAACCCGAAGCTCAAACTCAGAGAGTGGAGATACATATCTCGGCATGACATGGCGTATGCGAAGATCGTTATTGCTGAATATCGTGGTGCTGTGCTCAAAAAGCTCCTTTACGGGGTCTATATCATCAGAGGGCTCCGCCGAGGTAAGATAGAGATCATAGCCCTCTCTGAGCCTGTCGCAGGCTGAGCCCTGTCCGCCCGAGGCAAGATCATAAGCCTGACCCTTCTCCTCCTCCTTATACTCGATGCACAGGTAAACATAGGAATTGCACCCGCTGCCCATGGCGGCGTCGTAGCCGTTTATCATGGAGAGCTTTTTGGTGACCGGAGCAGCCACAACGATCTCACGCCCTGTGTTGTCAAGAGCCATTCCGCTTTCTACGGAGACGGTCTGCTCGTCTATCCTGACAACATTGAGCCCGCTTACCACGCCGCAGCCGTGTATCAGCCTGTTGATGAGCCTTCTTTTGTCGTTCATATACTTTTGCTCGGCATTGAAGTTCTCCACGCTGAGAAGCATTCCGTAGTAGTATTTGTTCCTCTCAAAAGGATAAAGCTGAGTATTCTTCATGATAGCTGTCCGCAGAAGCGGACTTCCCTCCTTTATATCAAGACCACTGAAATGATCTTTTTATTCTTCTTCATTACCTCCGCTGAGAGTTGACAGCATGAGCTGTGAGCTGCCGTCAAGAGCTGCAGGGCGGTAAACACCGAGTGAGCTGTTGATGCCCAGATAGGAATGTTCTCCCAGAAAGATGAACGGGTCAAGCTCAACTATCTCGAGCCTAAGGGTAACGGGCAGCATCTGCGAGGCTATCCTTCTTATCACATCGAGGTCATGCCCCTGATTGACAAGCACCGTTACAGTATACGGGTCTGCGCTGTCTGCGCTCTGCGGAGCATAGCCTGCAGGGAGCTGAGCCGTGTTGTTCATCAGCTCAAAGCCCTCAATTATGAACGGCTTCTCTCCTGTATAAAGCTCTATCAGCTCAGAGAGCCCCTGCTTCGTACCTCTCATGCGGTAAAGCCTCACAGCCCTGAGAAGAAGCTGTCTCAGCTTTTCCTCTGTCCATATCTCGGTGTCCCTGATATCGAGCCATGATGAAAGCCATTTCAGCAGCTCACGGTCTGTACTCTCGGGGTCGAAGCTCTCTGCTATGCTCGCTATCTCAAGGTCAAGCTCCTCATAGACCGTTTGAAATATCGCCAGATATCTCTCGAGAAAATGAGTATCCCTGTCGCTGCTCCTGTATATCTGCGGAAGATAGTCTATCCATGAAACAGCAGGAAGATATATCCTGATCTCAACAATGCCGGCAGGCTCTGCTCCCGAGCTGTACTGCTCTATCATCACCCACAGGTACCTTCCCCTTACCTCATGCAGAAGTATATCCGATGCCCCGGAAACCTGCTTTGCGGCAAACGGGCGGAAGGCCTCCGCCTTTTCGCTGAACGAAAGCTCCTCGTCCTCAAACAGCTCCTGCAGGGTCATAGTATCGTCCTTAATGGTTATCTCGTTTTTATCCGACGCAAAAACGGTGATCCTAAGATCCTTCTTTTCGCAGCCGTCTGCCTTTAGCAGGAGTCTGTGCCAGGTGGCTCCGCTCTCTCCCGAATCGAACAGTCTTGTCATATATCTTCCGACACCGGTTTTTCTTTCTGAGTGGAAGCAAAGCCTGCCGCCCTCGGTGTGCATATTATCGGTAAGACCTCTTTTAAAGTCATAGGCCCTGTTTATTATAAAGTATTTCAGCTTCTCTCTCATAATAGGTCATCTCCTGAGCTGAGTATCATGAGTATCAATATCCTGTAGATATCATCAGCTCTGTCTCTCCCTGATAAGCCGTTACGTTTGCCGAAAGGAGAAGGTCTCCCTCGCGGGTGCGCTGAGCCCCGCCGCCGAGCGTCTCCATTGAAAGAGTGTTCACCGAGAGCACAAAGCCGAGTCTGTCTATTTTTTCATAAAGCTTGCTGTAGATGAGCTTTATTCCGAAAAGATCCTTATATTCCTCAAAATATTCACCGATCACCCGTCTCAGCTCCTGCTCCGCATTCGTAGCCGAACGCTCGACCGTGATGTCGGCATATATGCTTATCCCTGAGTATTCGGGGCGGACAATGCGAAAGCCTGTTCCGAGCATTCTGCGCTTTTCAAGAGCCGAAAGGATATTCCTTTCGTATCTTTCACAGGGAACTCCCAGACCGTCCGGCGAATAGGGCTTTACCACAAGCCCTCTCACGGGGTCATTCCTGTTCTCTCCGAAGGCCTCGGGAGGGAGCAGGCAGCAGGTCTCTATTTTGAGCCCCTGCACCGACCTGACAAATCTTTCATGATCCTCGTCCGTTATCAGTGTTTCCGTGGTCTGCATAAGGCGGTAGGCTCTTATGCAGCATTCCTCAACGGATTCCTCTCCGAGTCCGCCCTCGGAGCGCCTTGTATTTGTAACGTCGGGAGCATCCTCCATATCGCTCATTCTGTTAATGCTTCCTGCCGAGACGTTTCCGTTTTCACCCAGCGTTTCCGAGCAGCTCGCAATATAGATCCTGCCCTCAGGCGCCGCTCCTCTTATACAGTCGCCGAAGCGTACAACTCCCGCTGCAGTATCAAGAGCATACACAAGATCGTCAGCCCCGGCAGAGGAAAGGTCATCTACTCTGCGCCATTGTGCAAGTCTGCCGCCGCTTGCAGGCAGCTCGGTCATGAGACTGAAGCTTTCGCTTTCAAGCCTGTCGTTCTCAAGGTCATATTCCTGAAATGGAAGCCCTGTGCCTGTTCCGATATAGCCTCCCGAGCGCAGGCCGGTATCGTAATTTATGACCCTTATCCCTGCACAGGCTTCTCCCTGAGGCACGTTAAGCCTGATGACGCCCGTGCTTTCGTCTATCACCTTTTCAAAGCTCTGAGCCCTTGTGAAAAGGCCGTCGCTGTCCTTAAGATAGACCCTTGTGTTTCCCCTTGCCGCAAGATAAGATAATAGCTCAATAGTCTGAGAAGGAGGATAATCTGAACATTCCGCAAGGGTCTGACGCTGTACCACGGGCAGCAGGCCGAATTCAAGGCCCTTTATCAGCGGAAGAACGTCATATTCTCCTCCGGTTATGCTGAATCTGATAAAATATGCTTCTCTGCCTGCCACGGTGGTTTTTTCATGTGCTGCAGAAGGGGTGAGCCTCATGCTGCCCGACTGCAAAAAGCCGCAGGTGTCGTCATCGAGTTTGAGGGCCTGCCAGCCCTGCGGGGTATAGTATTCTGCGCAGATATCCACAAGGGGAATAAAGCTCTCCCTGTCGGTTATCGGATTGCGCGGCACCTGCCCGGTATCGTTTATCTCTATGTATAAAATATGCTGCTCGTCCTTTTCAAGAGGCTTGTCGAAGCCTATATAGAACACGCTGCCGTTTCCGGAGGAAAAGGGCGCTATCCTCAGACTTCCTCCGAAGGACAGCTCGCCTGTACCCGTGATGCTTTCCTCTGTCTCGCTTTTACAGATGCAGCAGCTTACAGAAGCCGATGAAACATAGGTGCGCTCCTCCGCCTCAAAGCAGATATCGCCTGCATAAAGTCTTGTACCCTTTGCCGCAGCGATATCCTCCGCATATCTCAGAGAAACATCGGTGCGGGAAGGGGTCTTTGTGCGGCGCCTTATCCCGAGCAGCTTGAGGTATCTGCTTATGCTCCCGGGGCCTATCCTGTTGAGATAATACTGCTGTATCTCCTTGAGCCATGAGAAGGTCTCCAGCATTGTAACGCCGGGATCATGATAGTTGAAGTCCGTCCATTCGGGACAATTGCTGACTATACAGCTTTTGGCGCTTTCAAGAATATCGTCAAAGCTCTCGTTGTCGAGGTTTATATCCGGCAGCATTTCATCACTTCCTTATGCCTGAACTATGCTTATATCGTTTTCTCCGCAAACAGGCAGAACAAAGGGCAGTCTTCTCACTGCGTCATCGTCCGTCTCTGTAAGCCCGCCTGCTCTGGAGATGAATTTTGTAATACAGATGCTTTTTATGTAAAGGATACGCGGTATCCGCAGTATCGCGCTTCTTATCTGATGCTCATTAGGCAGTCTGCCGAGAGTCCATTCGTTTGAGGACTTATCGCCCGTATATGCCCTTATGCAGTCCGCTATGCATTTGTCTATGCTTCTTTTCAGATCAAAGATACCGCTCATGCTGTCTGCGGCAAGCTCAGCCTTTACATTGAGTCTTATAAAGGTCGGCTCGGTGATATAAAGCGAGCCTGACGCGGCTATATTTCCTGCTATCCTCGGAAGAAGATAGGCAGAGAGCTCTTCTCTGACCCTGCTGAACGATGCGCGGCTGTCCTTAAGCACCACAAGGGTAACGGCGCCTCTTTCAGCCTCGCCGGACATATTCCTGCCGCCGAAAGCTCTCGCCTTCTCAACAGACCGTGAGGCGCATAGAGCAAGATCTTCAATATCACGGGCAGTTACCGCCCTGCCCTGGGTCCTGAGCATAACGGCGTTTCTTTTGAGCGCCGCAAGCAGCTTTTCGATATCCCTTCCTCCGTAAAACTGCTTCGGATTGCTAACGGTAGAAACAAGGCCTATAGATCTTTCCATTCCTGTAACGGCGCCCTTTTTAACATTTGTCCTCTCTCCGCCTCCTGTTGTATAAGAAACACGGATATTCTCCGTATCCGACGCAGAGGGGATCCTGCCCTGTCTGCCGTTGCCAAAGCAGAGCCTTCCGAGGCTTCTGTCCACAGTGTAGCAGCGTGAGTCCTTGCTTACGTCCGCAAAGGTAGGCACCTCATTCCATTTTACCCAGACCTCGGTAACAATGCCTGTTTCGTCGGTAGTTTTTATTACCCTGTCCTCTTTTTCAAGCTGACCGAGCTCAGCCTCGCTTATCGCCCTGTACTCGTTGACATATACCTCAATATCGAGCACCCCGCCCGAGGCAAGACGGAATAAGGCGTTCTCGGTGTAGACGTTCATGGCAAAGTATTCCTCGTGGTGGCTGTCCACGTTCCTTGCCCTTACTGTGTTTGTGCTTATCCCGTTTATTACGGGGTATCCTGCCTCACCCTTTTTATAGCTGTTGTTTATATCGGTGAGTCTTATCCAGTAAAGCTCCTCTCCAAAGAGCCTGCGCCTTGCAAAGCCGGGGTTATCAAGAAAGACAGTAAGCCCGACCGTAGTAAGAGAATTTGTCTCATCAGCCATGTTAAGGCTTTTCCAGCCCTTTTCCCCCCAATAATGCCACAGCAGGGCCGCCCTCTTTGCCGAAGGCTCCTCCTCCGTATCCCACATAATACGCATAGGGCCGTTTTCGGGCGGATGTGAAAATCCGAGATACAGGGCTCTGCTGCCCGAGGCTGTGTCAAAGAACGGAACAAGCTCACTGTCCTTTATGCTGTCAAGCTCCTGCTTTTCAAGGCAGTTATAGGCGGAAAGCTGCTCCACCCTGCGCCCGTTCTCTGTATAGTGATAGTCGAAGGAAAGGTTGCGAATGAAGGGAGACATAAAAAAGCCCTTGAGCTTGTAGAGATTCTCCGCCTTCAATACCTTTGCCCTGATATAGTAATTCTCCTGAGCGCCTGCAAATATCTCCCCTATATCCTCAGGACAGGTGAAGGTCATTGTACGAAAGCAGTTTACAACGCCGTCGGTATAGGTGAAAATATCGCTGTATGAATTGTCGGGAAACAGCCTGCTCCAGCCGCTTCCGTTGAAGTATTCCCATATTACCTCGGTTATGCTGAGAATATAGGAGGCCCTCTCCTTGAAATCGCTTTTCTTGGCTATCCATTTCCATTTTATCTCATCATCGGGGAGCTGGTTTTCTATAGGGACCTGAACGAATCTCAGGTCAAAGCTCATCGTTATAACAGCTCCTCTTTTATCAAGCACCTCTGAGCAGCCTATATATATCTCATCAAAAAGACTGAATCTCTCTCCGAACGGGAAAAACGAGTTTCTCTCAAGCTCCGTCATTCCGTCGGTCACCGCCTCGGGCATGATATGAGATGCACACGGGGCGGACTTGACTGTTCTGAAGCAGAAGTCACTGAGCTTTGACATATCTTTGACCGTCATCCTTAGCTGAAAGCCCTCTTCATCTGCAGTTACAGGCGGCTGTCCGAGTCCCTTATGAAGAATGAGTCTGCCGCTTTTCTCGCTCACAGCCTCAAAGGGGATATAACCGCTGTCCTTTGCATAATACTCTATCGAGACAGCCTCCTTGTGCGTAAGCTCCGTTAGCTCAGAGGTACGCAGCGGAGCCTGACCCGTGTGGAAAAAGCTGAGAGCAATGTCAGCCTCACTGCACACATGGAAGGCATAAGGGTGACCTATCCACAGGACATGCCTTTGAAGATTCTCCTTTGGCAGACTGAACAGTACGGTGCGCTTATTTGTGACATCATCATACAGACTGATGTGGTCGTCCTCATCGTCTGCGATAAAGCTCTTTACTATAGCTGCAGGCGACACAAGAACATCGTCCTCTGTCTCATAATTGACAGGCTCATCGTCCCTGTCGTAAGAAGAGACCACTGTACCCTTCGGCACCTCAACAGGAGAGGCGTCGTCTGACGACAGCCCGAAGCTCACGTACCCCTCCGAGGGTGTTGACGGAAGAAGAGATGCGTTGAGCATATTATAAAAGGCTATCTGATTTTTCAGCGGAAGGCTGTTTATCTTTTTTATCGTTCCCTCAAGCATCTCCGAGCCTGCTATCATCAGCGAGGCGGCAATGTCCGGCTTCGCTGTATCGGGGTTCCATTCGGGAGTATAGCTCGAAGCCTTCTCCTTCATTTCGGCTAAAATATCATTTTTTGTACGCGGGTCAAGCTTTGCCATATCCTCTCACTTCCTCCCTTTTTTAAGCTTGTGTATCATCTGACCTTGGCTCCCTCGTTATAGCCCTCGCTGATATAGAAGGGATAGACCAGATTGAAGGGGTTGTTGGTAGAACGCACAACATAGCTTATTTCTATAAGAAGAACGCCGTTTTCATCGGGCGACTGCACTATATTTACGTCGATATCCTTTATCCTCGGCTCCCACATTATAAGGGAGTTCTCTACCTCATTTTTCATTATCGTGAGTGAGGTATGATCTGAGGTGCCGAACACAAAGGAGTTTATTGAACAGCCGAAATGCGGCGACATGGGTCTTTCACCCGGCTGTGTACCCAGTATTATCCTTATCGCCTCACGGATATCCTCCTCATCGGAGGAGGTTCTTACCCTGCCTGTGACAGGATCGACCTGCACGGGGAATTTAAAGCCTGTTCCTGTGAAGCTTCTGCTGTCCGAGCGTGCCATAGTCTCACCTCCTGCTCTTTCTTTTAAAATTGCCTGACGGCATTATCGTTTAATATCAGTTTATCTTTACCATTGCGCCCTTTACCTGAGTGGAGCCGCTTGATGACGCCTGCAGCGAGCTGGAGCCGTTAATTTTAACGGCGGTCCCCTCAAGCTTTACGTTCTGACCCTTTTCCTCAAGGTTCTTGCTCGCATTCAGGGCAATATCGGCGCTTTTGAGAGTTATCTTTTTTGTGCCGTCAAACACCGCAGCCTCGCTTCCGCCAACCTTGAACACCAGCTTTTTGTCTGCGGTAACGGTTATCGTTCCTTTGTCGGAATCTATCTCAATACTGTTCTTGCTGTCCTTATCATGAACGGTTATCTTTTTTTTCTCCTCGTCAAGCTCAATCCCTTTTCCGTTTTTTGTGGTTATCGTTATCTTCTGCTTGTCCTGAGTATCGTCAATTATTACCGAATTGCCGCCCTTTGTGACAAGCTGCTTTGAGGTATTCTTTTCTGTTGCGGCATCCTGGGGGAGCTTGTTTTTTCCGCTCCACAGGCTGCC
>ONFW01000155.1 GCA_900317215.1 uncultured Eubacteriales bacterium
CGGGCTCGGGCTTGTCGGGCTCAGGCTTGTCAGGCTCGGGCTTGTCGGGCTCGGGCTTGTCGGGCTCAGGCTTGTCAGGCTCAGGCTTGTCGGGCTCAGGCTTGTCAGGTTCGGTATTGTCGGGAGCAGGGGGTATTTCAGCATATTCGCCACGGTTTGCACCCTGACCGGGATAGTTCACTCTCGAAAGACCGAGAATATCCTTGTTGTATTCGTCAGGAGCAAAGGCTGATTTTATTCCCGTTGAAACGTAATTCTCTCCGTCAGCAGTATATTGGAGCAGCCCGTCCACGGATACGACATTAACTCTTGTTTGCATTTTGACTTCGGGAATGATTGTGAGCATGTGGGAGTAGCCTCCGTCATTGCTGTAAACGGTACGGTAGTCAATGAAGTCACCGTATTTGTCAGCAGTGTAGACCTCTAACTCCTTCGCCTTTAAATTATCGCCGCTGTTGTAGAAGCTGTCCTCGGCATTTTCGAGTATGCTTGCATATACGTTGATATTCCCGAGCAGTGAGACCATTTTCTCAGACGTTAGATCGTTGGTTATACGGCAGGCAACCGCATTGGTATTTCCCCGGGACAGAATACAGTAGCCGTCATAAAAATTGCTGAAGCCTGTCCTGCAGGATATCATATCGCAGTATACCATATCAAGGCTGCCGTCTTTATTTTCGATGATAGTCTCTTCTCCGTCAACAAACATCATAAGTGTATTCAGAAGATCTACATCTGCTCCGCCTGTCATATAGATAGCTGCGCCGCTTTTGCCGGAGGTGCCAAAGAAATAAGAGTTTTTTATCTCTACTCTGCCTCCGTCAGTGTACACGCCGCCGCCCTTTTCGCTTGCACGACAGTTCCCTATAACACATCTGTCAATAAATACCTTACCGCCGTTATTTGAGACAAATACACCTGATTCGCCTTGTAAATAGTCGGCAAATATGCCCCGCAGATGAAGCTCGCCATTGCCGGTAACATCAAACAGGGTGCCTGAGGTATAGTTTTGACCAAGATCATCGAAGCCCCAAAAGCTCATTCCCATAAGCACAGGCTCACCGTCTTCTGTCATGCTTTCATAAGCGCCGTCTATTGTTATCGGAATATCAATAGTCAGCGGCTCGTTGAGAACGATACTCTGATTCCTCATGTTTTCGGCAAAGGTTATGGTGTCATATCTGCCGCCGCTCTGCTTGCAGTATTCGTATGCCTCTCGCAGTGAGGTAAGCCCGTCATTTGGATCCGTGATATCCTTGCCTGTGGTAACTACAGAGGAGGGTATCTCGGCAAATTCCAGAGTTCCAAGATTTATCAAATCTATAGAAGTGCAGTAGAAACCGTTGACATAGGTTCTGAGCGTGAGGCTGACATGGCATCTTCCGTTAAGCTCAATATCCTCATCCCAACTGTTTATAAAAATGCGTTTTTCTTTTTCATCGCGTGACATGGTAAAGTATACCTCGGTGCAGTTTATAAAGTCATTGAGCGGAGTTGTTATTTCAAGAATGTACCCGCCGTTTACGACGTTAAATTCAGGGTCGGAATCATTGATGATTACAAAGGAGAAGCCCTTTCCGTCAGGAAGAGTAGAAATGCCACGTTCAAGGTCTGAAAATGTGGAGGGAGTGTACCCGGCTTTCTTGATCTTCAGGTCGGGGATAATGAGTTTCTGAGGTTCTGCGGCAATGATAGTATACTCATCCTCGCCGCTCTCGGAATGTTCAGCATCGTTTATCAGCAGAACCCCGAAATTCACCATGTGACCGTCATAGTAGAGATAGGCTTTTTCGGGAAGACATTTCTCCGCGTCTTCATAGGGTGAGGCTTCCTTCCACGGCTCCCATGCTCCGTTTTTATAGAAGCTTATCATGAGCCGTTCGCTTTGATGAGGTATGTTGTCGAACGAACCATAGGAGATATCGGCATATTTATAGATGCTGTCCTTATCCTTATTCGGTATGGAAAAGCTGACAAAGGCGTCACTGTTTCCGTGCTCGGGAGAGACTACCTCAAAGCTGCACTCATAGCTGTTGTTGATATAATATGCTTCGGTCAGTTTGCGATCACAGTTCAGCTCAATAACAGCCTTGTATCTGCCCTGAGCCAGATCCTTGAATTCGGCGCCTTTGACCTTTGTGCCGTAGGAGAGATCTTCATGTGATTTATACGAAAGGTCTGCTTCGATCTTTTTTTTCTCTGCTACGCTGCCGTCCTCGTTATAAACCGTGACTCTGTAGCTCATTGTTCCGTAGAACGGCACAAGTCCGGTGCTTTTTACACACGGGCTGATATAGATCTTCTCGCCCTGAGCAAAAGAATTCTTTTTGGGGTATAAGGTCTGATACCCGTTTTCGTCAGATAGCTCTATTGCACTGTCGGAGTTAAAGATCTGGCAGTCACTTACGCACAGATCAACTGTCGTGCGCTTGTTTCTCGTAGCTGTTTCATCTGTCTCCGGCTGTGCCGAAGCAAAGGGCTCCAGAGTTGTCATGTACATTATAACAAAGCCCTGGTAGTTCTCCATACGCCATGAATCATAGCTCGACATACCAAAAAGATTGTCAGGATCCTCATCCTTTGTGTTGTATGGAGTCATATATTTTACATCAAGCTCGTTCCTGGAATTGCGTCTGTCTGTATCGCTCAGCTCGTTGGAGTCTGAATCGGAAATGATGACAGCATCATAATGCTCTTTCTTATCAGCGGCAAAGTCGTTGTTAACAACGTATCCCCACACGGTAACTGCGTGTCCGCTGTTTCCGAACATAGAATCAATATCGAGGCTGACGGCATAACCGCTGCGCAGCTTCTCAAAGACCTCACTTATCTTTTTCGTGGGATTGCCGGAATGGAAATCATATTGAGTATAGAGCCCGTCAGCGGTATAGTCTTTTATAAATGCGCCGTTAGGATTTTCGTCCTTTTCATTGCTTGAAAGATACTTTAATCCATCGAAGAACCACGTTATGCCGGCTGTTTCAATACCGCTTTCATTATTATCATGAATAAACAGCTCAAACAGATCGTCCTCTGTTTCAAAGCCGCCCACAGCACCCCATCCGGAATAGTGCAGGATATTCGAGGTCGCGGCAGCCCAGCAAAGCAGGTCGTCGGCGTCTTCGTTTTCTGTCTTTTCAGTGTCGATGATATGCAGGTCTTCAATGGAAAAATCCATTCCTTCCGAATAATAAGCTAAAAGCTGACTCTGCACGCTTTCGAGTGCATCGGAGGCGAGTCCTGTAATAAAAGCTTCTTTATTCGTGTCGGGTATCGGAAATGATATTGAATAATACCCGTGAAGCTCATACGACTCCATGACAGGCATAACCGAGGCTGATAGAACGCTTTTTCCGTCATAGAACATCTCATAACCGAGAATTTCCTTATCTTCAGACATTTCGTCAAGGCTCGTTTTACCGGGGATTCCCCTGCAGACCCGAAAGGAACCGTTTTTAAGCTTTACGATCGTAGCTGCTGCCTCAACGGGGGATTTGTTCTTTTCTGCGGACTGCTGTGCTTCTTTTGCGTTCGGCATACTCACAGCAGCCGCAGGAAGAGACTGCATGCCGAGGGCGAGAGAGAGAGTCAGCGCCAGCAAAACCCTGTGATGAACAGTAATGTGTTTTTTTGTTTCTTTTTTGCTTGACCGATCATTCATTTGATTTACTCCTTTCACTTTCTTCAGTGTTATTTCATGCTTGCTCAAATAATCCATACACCATTTCATTCTGAATAATGATCCTTCATTTATTATAACAGTCATGAAGCGATAACAGGGGCATTATTTCAGATCTGTTTACAAAAACGGCAGCGCTGTAATGAAATGATGAGCGGCCGGTAAATCTCCTGTCTGTCTTTTAAAAACACTGGAAATCCGCCTTGCTTTGGTGTATAATACTTTTCAGTGTGAGTGTATCGATCATACATTTATTATACACAAAAATCGACCGGCTTCCAAGCATTATTTCACGGGCCGGCCGAGCTTTAGTGCATTATTACAGTCATAGTCGGATCGAAAAGGCTTATCATATATTTTTTTGCTGCAAGCTTAGCACAATGAGGTGATTATTATGCTGAAAAAGAATGAGATATATACTGCTGAAATAATAGACTATACAACAGAAGGAAGCGGTGTTTGCAAAATAGAAGGGATAACCGTATTTGTACCCTCGTCTGCTGTCGGTGATACTGCAGAGGTGAAAATACTCAAAACAGCCAAAGCCTATGCATTCGGAAAAATAGAAAGGCTGATAACACCTTCAGAAAACAGGATATGTCCCGACTGCGATGTCTATCAAAAATGCGGCGGCTGTTCCTTCCGTCATATCAGCTACAGCTCGGAATTGAGGTTCAAGCAAAAACGTGTATATGATGCCCTCACGAGGATAGGAGGGGTCAGCGGGGAACTGATCGGTGAAATAATAGGTTCCGACAGAAGCGATAACTATCGCAATAAGGCGCAGCTCCCCGTGACAAAGGATAAGGACGGGCATATCTGTACAGGCTTTTTCGCTCCGAGGAGCCATCGCGTTATTCCTAACGAGGATTGCCGCCTTCAGGCTGGTATTTTTTCTGCTGCGGAAAAGAATTTTATTGAATGGGCTGAGAAATACAAAATAGCTCCTTATGACGAAATAAACCACACAGGCGTGCTCAGGCATCTTTATCTGCGATATGCTGAAAAAACACAGCAGCTCATGGTGTGCATAGTTATAAATGCTATGAGCATGAAGCACGAAAACGAGCTTGTAGAAATGCTCCGCAGTGAGATCCCCGAGCTTGACACGGTTGTGATAAACATAAATACAGACAAGACCAATGTAATTACCGGAAAAAAGTGCAGGACAATTTTCGGCAGAGGATTTATTACGGACGAGCTTTGCGGATTGCTCTTCCGCATCTCGCCCTTGTCGTTTTATCAGGTAAACCGTTCTCAGGCTGAGAGACTGTACAACATTGCCGCAGACCTTGCAGATCTTTCCTCAGATGATCTTCTCATTGATATGTACTGCGGAACAGGGACGATCGGACTCTCAATGGCGGATAGGGTGAGTTCTCTGATCGGGGTAGAGATAATTCCTCAAGCGATAGAGGACGCTAAGAGAAATGCTGCAGAAAACAACATCACTAATGCAGAGTTTATCTGCTCAGATGCTTCTGCAGCCGCAAAGGAGCTTCTTCAGAGGAAATTAAAGCCTGACTGTGTTATCCTTGACCCGCCCCGAAAAGGCTGTGACAGCTCCTTGATATCTGCTGTATCGGAGATGTCACCTGAAAGGATAGTATATGTTTCCTGTGACCCTGCAACTCTTGCCCGTGACGTGAAGCGCTTCGCTGAGTACGGCTACGCCCTGAAAAAAGCTGTGCCGGTAGATATGTTCCCAAGAACACCGCATGTGGAGACGGTAGTATTGATTACAAAGAAATAAACAAATCGGGATTTGTGAGGATGATATTATGGACAACAATAAGATAGCGGAATTTATCAGGAA
>ONFW01000013.1 GCA_900317215.1 uncultured Eubacteriales bacterium
AGCTTATTTGCAAAGTTGCGGCTCGAAGTGATTTTTTCTTCGGAATAGCGCATATCGTTTCCGGGCGCATTTCCTGTAACGAGGGTCAGGCGGAGAGCGTCTGCACCGTAGGTGCTTATTATCTCAAGGGGATCGATACCGTTGCCGAGAGACTTGCTCATCTTTCTGCCGAGAGAGTCACGTACAAGACCGTGTATCAAAACGGTGTCAAAGGGAGCCTTGCCTGTATGCTCAATGCCGCTGAACATCATTCTCATTACCCAGAACGGGATTATATCATATCCTGTTACAAGAACGCTTGTCGGATAGAAATACTCCAATTCAGGAGTGCTGTCCGGCCAGCCGAGGGTGCTGAACGGCCACAGGGCAGAGGAGAACCAGGTGTCGAGAGTATCGGGATCCTGTCTCATTTTCTTTCCGCACTTGGGGCAGAAGACCTCGCTGTCCTTTGATACAACGGTTTCGCCGCAGTCGTCGCAGTAGAACGCAGGGATCTGATGTCCCCACCAGAGCTGTCTGGAGATGCACCAGTCACGGATATTCTCGAGCCAATGGAAATATGTCTTTTCAAAGTGGGAAGGCACAAAGCGTGTCGTACCGTTCTTTACGGCTTCGATAGCGGGACCTGCAAGGGGCTTCATTTTTACAAACCATTGCTTTGAGACTCTCGGCTCTACCGTTGTTCCGCAGCGATAGCAGGTGCCGACGTTGTGAGAATAGTCCTCTGTTTTTATCAAAGCTCCCTCAGCCTCAAGGTCTGCAACAATAGCCTTTCTTGCTTCATATCTGTCCATGCCGGCATACTTGGGATAGTCCCCGTTGATCCTTGCATCGTCAGTCATGACGTTGATTATCGGAAGCTGATGTCTCAGACCTACCTCAAAGTCGTTCGGGTCATGAGCGGGGGTGATCTTTACTACGCCTGTTCCGAAATCCATCTCAACATAATCGTCTGCGATGATCGGTATTTCACGGTGTACAAGGGGGAGAATGACCGTTTTGCCGACCATATCCCTGTATCTTTCATCGTTCGGGTTAACTGCAACGGCAGTATCTCCGAGGAGTGTTTCGGGTCTTGTAGTAGCAAGATTGATATACCCGGAGCCGTCGCTGAGAGGATAGCGCAGATGCCAGAAATGACCTGCCTGCTCCTCATATTCCACCTCTGCATCGGAGATCGAGGTCAGACAATGCGGGCACCAGTTTATTATCCTCTCGCCCCTGTAGATAAGCCCTTTATTATAGAGATTCACGAAAACCTGTTTTACAGCCTTGTTGCAGCCCTCGTCCATAGTAAAGCGCTCACGCTCCCAGTCGGGAGACGAGCCCATTTTTCTGAGCTGCTTTACAATCCTGCCGCCGTATTCCTTTTTCCATGCCCATGCGCGCTCAAGGAATTTCTCTCTGCCGATCTCCTCTTTAGTTACGCCGTCCTTTTTCATAGCCTCAACTATTTTAGCTTCGGTGGCAATAGAGGCATGATCTGTGCCGGGCAGCCAGAGAGCGCTGTAGCCTTGCATTCTCTTAAAGCGGATAAGGATATCCTGCAGGGTATTGTCAAGAGCGTGTCCCATGTGGAGCTGTCCCGTGATATTCGGGGGCGGCATCATTATTGTATAGGGTTTTTTGGTCTTGTCTGTCTCTGCACGGAAAAAACCGCTTTCCTCCCAGAAACGGTATATCCTGTCCTCAAATTCTCCAGGCGCATACGCCTTAGCAAGTTCTTTTTCCATTCTATTTTCCTCCGCTGATCTTGTTATATTATTTTTCCATTTGCATGGTATCTCAATATGCTATTATCCCACTAATCCGCAGTTTTGTCAATAACCGTGTGAAATTGGATGTTGTCAATTATTCCGTGGAGGTGCTGAAAATGACGAGCGAGGAATACATCGAGGATTTGCGCCGGAGCGGAGTGAAGCTCATAAAAAACGACGGCTCTGTCGAGATTCCGCCGGACTTCCAGAAACGAGCCACCGAGCTTTGCAGTTAGCTCAGGTGCAGCTCTGTCAGCTATGATATTTTTGATCCGCAAGACAGCAAGCATACAAAGCTCAGGGTGCTGGAATGTGTATATGCGGAATAAGAAACGGATAGCCGTCTATTGAGGACGGTTATCCGTGTTTGAGTTGTCATTATTATGTCTCGTAATAGTACAAGCCATCTTTTGTATCTTGTATCAATGCGCCATCGGGAGCATTTCTCAATACTGATATAATATCCATATAATCAGGTGCAGGAGAGATCAACCCCATAAAAGCGGATATGATGCTAATGGTGAGAACGGGTTTCATAGAGATCGGAGTTATTATGAATATCACAAGAAAACCTATTCCAAGAAGTGAAGGAGCTAATGACATGACAATAAATCGCTTTTTGGTCAAAGGGTGATATGAAATTGCATAAGCGGCTAATTTTCGCAAGCAAAGACCTACCCATACTGTTGCTTGTTTTGGATAGCAGACAGCGTGCATAAGCTCATGAAGCGGCAAAGCGACGATAAATCCAAGCAGCATTGCAGGAATCATAAAGATTGGTTCAATGGGCGGCTGATTGTTAAGGAATGCTTTTAAAAAAACAGCCAGCATACATATCATCATCGGAGCGATCCCATATGGCAATGCTTTTCCGATAAAACCGTCTGCTTCACGCAGTTTAACCGCTTTTTCTGAAATTACAGGGCATTCATGATCCGTACTGAATTCGCGCTTATTCCCTTCCCATATTATGTTTGGCATAATGAAACCTCTTTTGACTCTAAGATGTGCTTTTCTGTGATTATTCATACTATACCAAACAACCCCGAAAAAATCAATCGGTAAACCTTTTTGATGACTGTTGTGATAGGAATAATCACGCTTCTCCGAACTGTCAGAAGATACGGAAAAGAATACCGTTCAGGCTTACTGTCAAAAATATACCGACGCCTGTCAGCAGGATCAGCAGGCCTGCTATGAATGTCATTACAGAGCTTCCTCGGTCACGGCGGATAAGATAAAAATTATAAGGCGCTTCGGGGTCTATCATTATTCCGAATTTGTCTCCGGGCTTTGGTACGCTGAGACTGGAGGGGCGGCTCGTTTTAATGCGGTAAACATTGCCTTTGTAGGTGTATTCAAGCACCGGATTATAAACTGTAACGCCTGCTCAGTCGCTGTCGGTCGTTTCAGTTGTTATCAGTTCGGTTACCGTACCCTGAGCAGGATAGCTGCACCGTCTTTTTCGGGCTGCTTCATGAAAGCTGCTTCCGATGATAAAGCTGCCGAGAAGGATAAATACGCACGAAAACATGCAAAGAAAATATTTATCTGATATCGACCTGAAGTAAACAGGGAATGTTGTTCTTAGTCCTATAAGTCCGGCATTTATCAAAATAAGCAGTGGGAACAGTCTCAGAAGCCTGCGAAGTCTTTTTTCGGGGGCGGCTGAGTAAATTGCGTAGGTCACAACAGGTATCTGCAAAAGTCCTGCAATGAGAGTCCAGCCCTCTCTGAAAAAAAGCGGTATCAGGGAAAGCAGCAGGGTCACGCCCAGCCAGATAAAGAAAACCGCCCGTGCCTTAGGAGGAGACGGGGGAATGCGCCGCCGTCCAGTATTATTTCCTGAAAAATCATAAACCCTCTGTCCTCGGTCGTTATAATATATCATACAGCCGATGCTTTTATCATGAAAAGCCTCAGAACCGATTTGACGGGTGTTATCGGAAGCGAAACGTCCGTTATTGTCATGCTTTGTATTGTCTGCGTTGCTTCTATTATCATAGCTGTAGTTCATGGCTGATAATTCCCTCTTTTGGTTAGATAATATATTTAATAATCATTTGAGCGATGACAGTATCATAAACGCCACCCCAAAGGATCCGAATAATGCGCCAAATATTGAAAATCCCGCTACAGAGGATCGGTGCATCCGGGGGACGACAATAAATGACGGAGATTCGGGGTCGATAAGTATATTGACCTTTTTACCCTTGCGGAACATCGGCGAGTTGGTATACCTGTCTTCGTGTGCGGTATATACTGCCCCGCGGTATGAATATTTCAATAAGGGACAGTATGATATGCTGCCGCCCTTGTGGTTGGATTGCCTTGTCATTACATCAATGATGTCCGCCTTTAGCTTGACTGTACAGCGTTCCTTGAGCAGGTTATATTCAATATGCGAATAAGCGGAGATTATTGAGCCTGTCAGTACAAATAAGAACATAAATATATCGGCAAAAAAGCTTTTGGTATGGTGCTCGAAAAATTCCGGATAAGAAAAACGGCATTTCCCCAAAAAAAGCATATAGACACAGCTCATGACGATGCCGATAATAACGCCGCGCATTTTTTTATCGTTTCTTGTTATGGTGAAAATATATACCAGACCCGTAAGCTGCAGCAGCTCAAAAATAATGCTCCAGCCTTCTCCGCAGAATAAAAGAACGACAGAGAATATCACTGTAAGAAGTATCCATGTCGAATACAGATACATCGCAGGAGAGGATATAGAATGCTGGCCCATGATACCTCTGATGCGTTCAGAATTGGTCCTCTGAGGCGCATTGTTTTCCTGCTGAGCCTGTGCATCTGTTGTGTCTCCGGCGTCACTGTCCCAGCCGTAGCTGCTTTCCTCTGAGCTGTTGAAGGTATCATATCCGTCCGGTCGGGGAGCATCTGATACGAGATAGCTGTTGCTATCATAATAACGGTCATGCTCTGTCATGGGGATCTCACGATCCGAGTCCGGCTGCATAGAACCTGTTCCCCGAAAGCTCTCCGGGAAAGAGGAGTCTCCCTTTGGATAATCGCCTATGGGGCTGATGTTTTCTCTCGGCAGGTGCGTTGCAGTGCTGTTGTTTCCGTTATAGCCCCGAAAGCTCTCCGGGAAAGAAGAGTCTCCCTTTGGATAAGCGCCTATGGGGCTGCTGTTTTCGCTCGTTAGGTGCGTTTCAGTGTTGGTGTTTCCGTTATAGCCGCTAAAGCTCCACGGGAGAGGGGAGTCTCCCTTTGGATAATCGCCTATGGGGCTGCTGTTTTCGCTCGTTAGGTGCGTTTCAGTGTTGGTGTTTCCGTTATAGCCCTGAAAGCTGCCGTCGGAAGGGCGATTCTTCAGATACCACGGTACAGTCCTTTGTGCTTTCTGCTCACCGGAGCTGCTGCCTGTGTCGAATGAGTCGTGATCGTTGTTCATTGTATCTCACCTCTGATAAATGTTGCTTAGCTATTGAGAAACTCGATGAAAAACACAAAAAAATAAAAACCGTAGAAAATGTACCCGAAAACCCTGAGCATAGAAATAGAACTCTCACGCATACTGATATCCGTGATGTAGTCCGGCTGATTAGGGTCGATGAGTATTTCCACTCTTCGTCCGACAACGGGTCTGTAGCTGTTTGTGCATACGTTTTCCGAGGAGGTATACTTCCTTCCGCGGAAGGTATATTCAAAAGTGGGCTTATAAACCTTGGTGTGACGTCTTTTACCGGTACGACTGCTATAAGTGTCAACGGCGCAGATCGTAGCCAGCACTTTCTCAGAGCATCTTTTTCTTCTTGCGTTATATGTCCATTTTGGAATAACGATCAAAAGAGAGGCCGCTACGGCAAACAGCATCAGGATCAAATTCCCTGCAAAATTATTCGAGATCTCTGCAAGTACGCCGGGTTTGCTTATGCACATTATAGAGACTAAGCCAATAAATGCTGCGCTTAAGCCGATGCAGATAAAAGCAGTGCGCAATTTGTTTTTGGGAGCTGTGATTATGTATAAGGTGATGAGCGGAATGATATGGAACAGCTCAAAGATAATGCTCCAAATTTGTCCCATGCACATCAGTATGACGGTTGCGATAATAGTCAGACCTGTCCAGACGGAGAAGAGGG
>ONFW01000058.1 GCA_900317215.1 uncultured Eubacteriales bacterium
ACAGCTCCGCAAAGCTGCAGCAGCTCCTTTTCAGCCATATAATCACCCGAAAATCATTTACTCTTTCATCATATTATAAATATGTTCTCCTGCCTGCCGACTATGCCGGTCAGGTGTCTCATTGACCCTCTGCAGGAGCCCTCTTTCATATCATCGTGCTTTGAAGGATAATCTCCGCCGCCTTGATGCCGTCAACCGCTGCGGAGGTTATTCCGCCTGCATAGCCTGCTCCTTCTCCACATGGGTATAGTCCTCTTGCCGCAGGAGACTGCATGATTTCGTTACGTATTATGCGCACCGGCGACGAGCTTCGGCTCTCAACTGCCGTCAGAACGGCGTCTCCGTCCGCAAAGCCATTTAGCCGCTTGTCCATGAGGAGGATTCCCTCTCTTAACGAGTCTGTTATAAATGGGGGAAGGCAGCCTTCAAGATCTGTCAGGGTATAGCCCCTTGTATAGCTCGGTATCACTGAGCCGAGTGATGATGACGCCTGCCGCTGCAGCAGGTCGCAGACCCTCTGAACGGGAGCTTTATATCCGCCTCCGCCTAGAGCGTAGGCGTTTTCCTCCAGTCTTCTTTGCAGTCTCATTCCCGCAAGAACATCTGAGCTGCCGAAATCGTCAGTATTTATACCGACAAGCAGGGCAGAGTTTGCGTTTGTCCTGTCTCTTGCAAATTCACTCATACCGTTTGTGACGAGCCGACCCTCCTCGCTTGCCGCTGCAACTACCGTTCCTCCCGGACACATACAGAAGGTATATAAGCCTCTTCCGTTCGGAAGATGCACCGCAAGCTTATAATCTGCAGCTCCAAGTGCGGGGTGCTTATACAGCTCTCCATACTGCGCTCTGCTTATATTCTCCTGAAGATGTTCTATTCTCACTCCTGCAGCAAAGGGCTTCTGCTCCATCGGAATGCCCTTTGAAGCCAGCATTTCAAGGGTGTCTCTTGCGCTGTGACCCACTGCAAGAACGATATTGTCTGTTTCTATGACCGTACCGTCTGTGCCGCCGCAGGAGATCACTGCGCCGGAGACTCTGCCGCTTTTGATGAGTATATCGGTCAGCTTTGCTCCGAACAAATACTCTCCGCCAAGGGATACTATCGTTTTTCTGATATTTTTGACTACATTACGCAGCTTGTCAGTGCCGATATGCGGCTTTGCAAGATAGAGGATCTCTTCGGGAGCGCCGTGAGCTGTAAAATCAAGCAGCACCTGCCGTATCCTGCTGTCCTTTATTCCTGTGTTCAGCTTGCCGTCCGAAAAAGTACCCGCGCCGCCCTCGCCGAACTGTATGTTCGATGAGGTATTCAGAATCCCTGTCCTTCGGAAGCTTTCAACATCTGCTGCGCGCCTGTCTGCATCCTGTCCACGCTCAATGATGATCGGAGACTGACCTGCTCTTGCAAGGATCAGTGCCGCAAATAACCCGCACGGACCGCTTCCGATGATGACGGGTCGTTTTTCAAGCTTCCTGCACTGCGGAAGCACATAGTTATACTCATTTATAGCAGATGCGTTTCTGCATGCGGAGACTGCACGTTTTTCTCCCTGTATAAGTCTGATATCAGCAGAGGCAAGAAAATGGAGCTGTCCTTTTTTTCTTGCATCCACGCTTCTTCTGTAAAGAGTTATATATTGTATATTGTCGGGATCCGTCCTGAGCTTTTTTGCCGCCTCTTTTTTAAGAGTGCTCTCGTCATAGTCAAGTGGAAGTGAAATGTCATTAAGTCGTATCATAAGTCTCACCGTCGTTCATCATAAAAGCTTTCCTGCGAGCAGGCCGCTTCCTGCTGCAAAATGCAGATTGAAGCCGCCGCAGTCACCGTCAACATCAAGCAGCTCTCCGCAGATATATAGATTCTTTATTCTTCTTGCTCTCAGTGTGCTCGGCTCGATCTCGTCCGAGCCGATTCCGCCGGCGCAAACCTGCGCCGATGCAAGACCGCCCGAATCTACAGGGGTAAACAAGGCTCCCTTAGCAGATCCGGCAAGCTTTTTTATATCGGTCTGTTTAAGGGCTGAGCAGGGCTTTTCCGAAAGCCCGCATCGTTTTGCAAGCTCTGCTGAAAGAAGCTTGTTTAATGCTCCGTTCAAAAGCAGAGATGCGTGTCCTGTGCCGAGAAGCTTTTTTCTTTCCTCAAGAAAGGAGCATACCTCTGAGAATGTGAAGTCCCTCATCAGATCTGCGGAAAGCCTGACGCTGCCGCATCTTCTGCCGTCTATCGTGCAGAACGAAAGAAACTCGCTTATGTCTCTCGATAATTCAAATACGCATATTCCCGAAAGACCGTTTTCGGTAAACTGTATCTCTCCGTTTCGTTCCTTTGTTTTCTTGCCGTCCGAAATAAGTGTCACACTGCCTCTTGCGCGCACTCCCTTGAGCGCCCTGCAGCTCTCTTTTGTCACTACAGGACACAGCGCAGGGAACAGGGGACTGTGCTTTATTCCGAGACCGCCAAGCAGGGAATATCCGCTGCTGTCAGCTCCGAGGTAAGGAGCGGCAGACGAGCCCGTTGCAAAAATAAGATATTCGCAGCGCACCTCGGAGTTGTCAGAGCTTATGACAAAGCTGCCGTTTTCTCTCCTGATCTTTTTGATATCAAAGCCCGGGAGCAATCCGGCGCCTTGTCTGCGGCATTCATCGGTGAGAGCGTCCAGAACCGCAGCCGCCTGATTGCTGTACGGGTAGAGCCGTCCTTCTTCATCGCTCCTGAGAATTACGCCGAGCCTTCTCATAAAGCCGCGCATCGCTTCACCGGGAAATTCCGAAAGGACAGAGCGTATCAGAGAATTATCACCATGATAATGACTCTCTGAGATATTCGTATTAGATATATTACATCTGCCGTTGCCTGATGCAAGCAGCTTTCTGCCTACCCTTGACTGCTTCTCGAGAACGAGAGTGCTTCCCTTGCCGAGAGTATGTGAGCAGCTTATCGCCGCACACAGTCCCGAAGGCCCTCCTCCGACAACGGCGGCTCTTGTGACTTTCCTATCCATTATTATCACCGCTTTTGATTTATAGATATATCATATCATAAAATCCGGCAAACAGCAATATCGACCCTTGTGCTGGGGTAACACTTTTCTGACGAAAAAAGGGGTCCCCAGCCTCATCTGCCGGCTCGATCGCTGTGTTCAGACCGATCGGTTTTCTTTGCGGTATTCATTTTGACGTGCTGAAGCAGAATCAATGCAGGATACATAGTGAAGAATAGCTCGCAAATCGGATAAAATACAGCCTCGCAGACCGTTAGGCCTGTGAGGCTGTGATGAAAGGTTATTGTGTTTGAATACGTCCGGTACGGTAACGAACCGCCGATAATCATATTATTTTTTAACAGTAAGAGTGAGTACCTTGCTGACGATCTTACCGTTGCTGTCCTTTGCCTTGACCTTGATGTCGTACTTTACTGCTGCGGCGGGCTTGAACATAACTATATTGCTGCTCTTGAAATCACGGAGCCTTTTATATGTCTTAGTTGATGCCTTCTTGTAGTATACCGAATATGTATGTAACACTGTCGGGAATGGTGATGCTATTCAGACCTTCGCAGAAGAAAAATGCTCCACCGCTTATTTTTGTAACGCTGTCAGGAATAATGACATTTTTCGATTCTCCCAAGTAGTCATAAAGAGTATTCCCGACGACAACAAATCCATTTTTATCTGCGAGTCCTTTACAGCCCTTAAAAACGCATGATCCTATATGTGTTACACTGTTCGGAATAGTAACGCTTTTAAGTCCGGTGCATCGCTCAAAAGCGCCGCCCTGCTGAATATAATTTCCATCTATTGTTTTGACGCTGTCAGGAATGTTTACGCTTGTTAGGCCGGTGCATCCGTAAAACGCTGAATAACCTATCCGTGTTACTCCGTTCGGTATTTTCACAGCTTTCAGGCTTATGCAGTTTACAAATGCATCATTTCCTATTTCGGTGACTGGTTTTCCGTTAATTTTTTTTGGAATAACAACATTGCGCTCATTTCCTATAAAGGCAGAAATGGTTATACCGCCGTCATCGTTTTCTTCATACCTGAAACTGCTCACAGGAGTTACTGCTTCAACAGCATAAACAGGCAGACTTGCAGAGATGAGAGGAGCTGCCTCGCATATTCCCGCGCCCGTGAGCATAATAGCCGACAGGGAGAGCGCACACAGCTTTTTAAGCATTTTGGTTTTCATAAGCATTAACACTCTTTTGTTGATTTTTAAATATTATATACATTATATACTAACAAAATAAAAACATCAATAGTGCCGAATGTGCATTTGAGTAAAAACAGGCGGAAAAATATGAACAAATTGTAACACAAGAAAATTGTAATAACTTTGTAACTAAATTAAATGGTTTATTGCACAATAAAAGCTGAGGCTAAATGTCTGAAATGCACAAGCGAACGGGTAGTAATTCTTATCAAGAAAATTAAAGGGTGTGCATATCTGGCAGAATAAACAAAAATGCGACGCTTGTTAGGATTAAAAAAACAATTCCGTTATTTTCGTCTTGATTTTTTTAATCATTTGTTATATAATCGTATCAGATAAAGTCTCAGAAGAGGGACTTTATGAATTTTTTAGTTAGGAGGAAATTTTCACATGCAGACAAGAAAAATCATAGGCATTGCTCTTGTTGCAGCTCTCGTCGGTTCAATGGCGGCTGTATCCGTATCAGCCCGTGACCAGATGGAAGCAGGTGAAGAAGCTGAATACTTTGATAGCCATACTATCGGTATTGTCGGTTCTCTCACAGGCTGGGGCGGAGACCCCGATGCGACAATGAGTGACATTGGCTCAGACAAGGTATTTGTCGGCGCAGTTACCGGTGTAGCAGCAGGCGATACCGAGTTCAAAGTTCGTGCAGACAGCGCTTGGGATGACAGCTGGGGCGAGTACGAGGAGGAATACGACCGTACCTTCAACAGCCAGACCAACTGCAAGATCTCTACAGAGGGTACAACAGATCTTGTTGTACTTCTCGATGCTAACGGCGAGGACGGAAACGTATGGCCCGTAGCATACTTTACAGCTCCCAACGAGGGCGGAGATTCAACCACAGAGTTCGGTTCATTCGGAGTTATCGGTGCCTTTACTGAGTGGGGCTCTGACGTCGAAATGACAGAAATAGCAACCGGCGTTTACGGCGCTGCTATCGGCGATCTCTCAGCAGGTTCAGAGTTCAAGGTTCGTGCAGACGGCGCATGGGATTTCTCATGGGGCTGCTACGAGGCGGATTATGACAGAACTCAGAACAGCCAGACAAACTGCAAGGTTGAAGAGGACGCTAAGAACGTTCATGTATTCCTTGACACAAACGGTTCTGACCTCGAGTTATGGCCCGTAATAGTTACTTACACAGATGCTGACGGCAAGATCAAGGTTGTTGATACATCCAAGACTGCTGAAGAGCCCGAGCCCGAGCCTGAGCCCGAGCCTGAGCCTGAGCCCGAGCCTGATCCCTCAGCATACAGCATCATCGGCGGATTCCCCGGTTCCGATTGGGGCACAGATATCCCGATGTATGAGACAGAGACAGCAGGCGTATATGAGGGTAAATTCACAGTTGATGCCGGCTCTTATGAGTTCAAGGTCCGCAAGGACGGCAACTGGGATCTCTCATGGGGCGTTTACGAGGCTGAGTATGACAGAACTCAGAACAGCCAGACAAACTGCTCTGTAACAGTTGAAAACACAACCACAATCACAGTTCTGCTTGATACAACAGGCGACGATCTCGAGCTTTGGCCCGTTATCTACTCCTACAGAGCAGGCGGCGACGACAGTGAGCTTGCTGATTTCGTATATGTAAACACAGGTAAGCCCGCAGATCCCGAGCCCGAGCCTGAGCCTGAGCCTGAGCCCGAGCCTGAGCCCGAGCCTCAGCCCGCATACACCACCACTGTTGACAACTATATCTATTTTGATAACAGCCTGACACAGTGGGATAGTGTATATGCATATTGGTGGGAAGACGGTTATGGCAGAACCTATGACTTTGAAGACAACGACTACGGTTGGGTAGAGAAGGTTGACGAAGAAGGCAATCCCAAGAATGAGCCCGTTCCGTTCCCCGGCACTTCTATGACACAGGTTCCCGGAACCGATGTATGGCAGGCAAGAGTACCTCTTGGCGCAACAAAGATCATCTTCAACAGCGGCAAGAGCGATGAGCAGATCTGGAACGGCGAGACCGGCTATCAGACAGCAGACCTTTCGTTCGATGACGAAGCTAATGCAGGTCAGATCTATGTAGTTGATACATCTGTTGAGCCCAAGGCAGGCAGAGGTATTGAAAAGACAAAGCTTAAGTACAATGAAGGCGCTTGGGAGGATTACACAGGCACATTCATTGAGGAAACAATAGGTGAGCCCGAGCCCGAGCCCGAGCCTGAGCCTGAGCCTGAGCCCGAGCCTTCGCCCGAGCCCGAGCCTGAGCCTGAGCCCGAGCCTGAGCCTTCGCCCGAGCCCGAGCCCGAGCCTGAGCCCGAGCCCGCTCAGACAACAACTGTCGGCGACTACATCTACTTCGACAACAGCCAGGTTAAGTGGGAAAAGGTTTATGCATATTGGTGGGAAGACACCTATGCAAGAACCTATGACCTTGAGAACAACGACTACGGCTGGGAAGAGAAGGTAGACGAGAACGGTCAGCCCGCAAATGCACCTCTCGCATTCCCCGGCACAGCCATGACTCAGATCCCCGGAACTGATATCTGGCAGGCAAGGATCCCGTTCGGCGCAGCATGGATAATCTTCAACAGCGGCAAGTCAGACGATCAGATCTGGGCCGGTGAAACAGGTTATCAGACAGCAGACCTTAAGTTCAGCGATAAGGACAACGCTGGTCAGATCTATGTGATCGACGCATCTGTTCCTGCAAAGGCTGGCAGAGGTCTTGAGAAGACAAAGCTTAAGTACAACGAAGGCGCTTGGAAGGATTATGACGGCGAGTTCGTATCTGAGACACTTGGCGGCGATAAGCCCGAGCCTCAGCCCGAGCCTCAGCCTCAGCCCCAGCCTGATCCTCAGCAGTCACAGACAAGCCAGGGTGGCTCAACAGTTAATCCCGGCGGTGAAGGTTCTGTTAAGACAGGCGACGCTACAATGCCTATCGCAGTTGCAGCAGTTGTAGTTCTTGCACTTGGCGTAGTTGTAGTAACAACAAGAAAGAAGTCAACAGAGGAGTAATCCTTAACGACTGATCTTTAAAAGAATAAAGACCCTTGCAGGTAAGCCTGCAGGGGTCTTTTCTGTGTGTCGGGCATGACACTAATCTAACGGGTGAAAGTCCCGTCACGGGTAGTTACCGCCAAGTGTAGTGAACCGCAAGCT